>NZ_JACJOY010000104.1:0-11173 GCF_014695815.1 Trichocoleus sp. FACHB-6 | reverse complement strand
TTGGGAAGAACGACGAAATCATGATTCTCGTACTATTGATTGGCAATTTACGACGGCTGATGCTCGTATTAAGCTCAAGCGCCTTTACCCATCAATCCAGACTTGACAGCCTACTAGGGGTCGCCTCCCAGCCTTGCTCTCCGGGCTTGCGCTTAGAAGAAGAGTCGAGACCTAAGCCTCAATAAGGTCTTTCTGGCAACTTCCGTAGAAATCAGGTGTAATTTTCGACCGTTCTCGGCACATAATAATCAGGATGGATTGAAAATCGATCGACCATATGCCGAGAACTCCGACCGAATACGCCGTATACCTAATGATGGAAGGCGGTCATAAAGCTGAAGTGCGTTTTGCAACTATTCAAGAGTTTCAAAAATGGTACAGCGGCGAACTGATGCCCAAAGCCTCTTCAACAGACTTCATCAGCGTGCCGATAAAAAATGTCCAGGGTGAATACATGGTCGTGCGTCCGGTCAGCATTCGGGCAATCCGGGTGGAACCTGTCTTCGCCGGAAGTGTCGATAGAAGTGACTACGAATAACTATCGATTTCCCTTTTGGTGTAAGTAATGAGAAAGACATTTGCTTTGCTTTCCCTGAGTTTTGGCATGGCTATGGGAAGTCTCAGTTTGCCTGTCTTGGCTAATGTTCCCTCCCTCCCCCTGCGCCCGATAAACCCAAACTTGCTGAATCTCACCTGTTGTCGGTCAGATGCGCTGGGGTTGGATGACCAACTGTGGGGAAGGAATGGGAAAGCAGGAGACAAAAAGGCGCTCATCGCCTCTCTTGACAACAGTCTGCGCTATCTACAGACAAACGATGCAGCTGTTGCTTACCAGAAGTATCCGGTTCCGGGAATTACGCTTTCTCGTGTCCGCCGCTCATTGGTACGCTTTCGTCAGCTGGTTATCAATTCCCGAAACCCCGCCGAATTGCAAGCTGCTGTGAAGCGCGAGTTTGTCTTATACCAGTCTGTAGGCAAGGACGATAAAGGTAACGTCCAATACACGGCTTACTACGAACCAACCTACACAGCTAGTCGCCAGCAGACCGCAGAGTATCGCTATCCTATTTATGGGATGCCGTCGAACTTCCAGTCTTGGCCCAAACCGCACCCTACACGGGTTGAACTGGAAGGGGAGGATGGTTTGCTGGGGGAGAAAAGCCCACTAAGAGGGCTGGAAATAGCTTGGCTACGCGATCGCTTAGAAGCATTCCTGGTGCAAATTCAAGGCTCTGCTCAACTCCAGATGACCGATGGCACCATAATGACTGTCGGTTATGCAGGGGGAACTGATTATCCTTATACCAGTGTGGGGAAAGAACTAGCCAAAGATGGCAAACTGCCTCTATCAGGTTTAACCTTACCTGTGCTGATCAAGTATTTCCAGCAAAATCCCCTGGAAATGAGTAACTATATCCCGCGCAATAGTCGCTTTGTCTTCTTCCGGGAAACCAACGGTGCGCCAGCAATGGGAAGCATTGGGGTGCCAGTAACAGCGGAGCGTTCAATAGCTACAGATAAGTCTCTCATGCCACCGGGAGCCTTAGCGCTAATTCATACGCGAGTTCCCTACTTTAATAGTCAAGGCCAGATTGAGCAGCGCCTAGTGAGTCGCTATGTACTTGACCAGGATAAGGGAAGTGCAATTCTAACTCCAGGTCGAGTAGATTATTTTATTGGGACAGGAAAAAAAGCAGGCGATCGCGCTGGTGTTACTGGTGGCAATGGGCAACTATATTACCTACTACTTAAACAGTAAGTAGGTTGGGTGGAGCAATAGCGAAACCCAACAAGCGGATGATTAAGGTTGGGTTTCACGCAACGACCCAACCTAAAATATGGCTTTATTTTTGCCTTTTGCCTTTTGATTTTTAGTAGGGTGGTTCACCATACTCAAATTCATCATCGTGGTAAACAAAAGAACTGGCAACACCCGCCATTTCCATCTTGGAAGTTTCCGCTTTCGGTTTTTCCTTCCCGAACTCTTCGTACTCCTCAAAAGTCTTACAAATAATCGCCGACTCCTCAGAACTAGAAGCAATCAGATAATCAGTTAAAGTTTTCGCTGTGGGATGCTCATAATCTACCGTACTAGCTACCAAAGCCGTATTTGAACCACTACCCCTTTCTTCCATCTCAATCAAGGGACAAAAAACGCCGTGAGCATGAAACAGCGCCCCTTTCGGTGTTAGAGGTTGTTTGCGGTACTCAGCATAAGCCTTTTCCAATTCCCCAATAAATCCACCTACTACTTGACCTTGCTTAATGTCACAGTATGATTTGCTAAAGCTAGCACCAGCAACACCATTCAATGTTAATTGCAGCGGTGATTGATGGAGGAAATTTTTGTTTTCACCCACTAAAAAAATCAGGTGACGAGTGAAGGTCTTAAACTTTAGCTTATCTGCCAAGAAAGCGTCATAGTTATCTTTTAGAGTACCCAGTTTCGCTCCACTTTCCCGATCTTTAACAGATAATGGCCCCCGTCGTACTATAACTATGCGTGGGGTGGTGGTGATTAATAGCGTTTCGACTCCGGTGCTAAATTCATGCTGTACTTGCTGCCAATTTGCATCTGGAGTAAAGCCCACGGCATTAGCATTATCCAGCTTAATTGCCAATCCGTGAGGTTGAATCCCACTTTTGCTGTACCGAGGATTGATCATCTGGCACCAAGGCAGCACTTGAGAAGGGGGGGCGTTGAACTTGTCGTCGTCGAAGTCGAAATTCGCAGATGCGTTCATTGTCTTAGGCATCGAAGTCTTGTGCTGATCAAGTTTACAAGTCGGTGAAATATGACGGTGTGCCAAAGGCCACTTCAGGAATTGGCAATATAGCACAATTCTCTGGCACTTAAAGTAGACGATTCGATGGTAGCGCGGCGGGAGCTGCACGCCAACTTTGAGCCTCAGCCGATGGCAGAATACTCCTATGATTGACCACCATCACCTGTTGAAAGAACTCCTCTCCACCTTTTTATCAGAATTTGTGGATCTGTTTTTGCCGATGTCACAGCACACTTAGTTGGTAACTCCCTGATTCTCCTAACTCTGGAAGTGTTTACAGATGCCACTTTTGGGGAGTGATACGAAGCTAATTTAGTTTTGCCAGCTCAACTTAGAGAGCAACAGTCTCTTTTTATCATTCATGTGGAACACCAGGGGCGTTAGGAAACGGATTTTAACAAGCGAATGTTCCGCTAATTCTTCCAACTGTACACGCCCTGCCTATAGCCGTAGTCAGTCGATTGCATGGGGGGATTGCCCTCCCTGCTACAGGAAGCGTTACAGTTTAACTCTTCGGGAAGCTTGACGCGATCGCTTCTTTCTCCCAATCGCGATCGCACCCATACTCCCCAAAAATTATTTTTCCTGAACATAATTACCTTTCCCAATGTATAGTATCATTTACTACAGATATTTTTGCCAAAACGTCCTATACATGGCCAGATTAAACGTGACGTGACAGCAAAGAAGAGTTAATATTTACTATCCTTTACAAAAGATATTGATAAAACTCACGTTTTATCAAAATCTACAACATGGAAGCATCATTTGAAATTACCCTGCAAATGGTTTTAACCGTTATTGCAGGAATCAGCGCCCAGGTTATAGCCGAATATCTCCAGGTTCCCAGCATCGTCTTTTTGTTGCTATTTGGTATTTTACTGGGGCCAGACGGATTGAGCGTGCTACACCCTAACCAGCTAGGAACTGGTTTAGAAGTCATGGTTGCCCTGTGTGTAGCAATCATTCTCTTTGAAGGCGGGCTTAACCTGGAACTCAAAGAAATGGGTAAAGTTTCCGGTAGCCTGCGAAATCTGGTGACGCTGGGGACGCTTATAACGCTGCTTGGCGGAGGCATGGCGGCTCACTGGTTGGGTGAATTTCCCTGGCCTATTGCCTTTCTCTACGCATCCCTGGTAGTGGTAACGGGGCCAACAGTAATCAGTCCCCTACTCAAACAGGTGCAAGTAGACCGACAAGTGGCAACGCTTTTGGAGGGAGAAGGCGTCTTAATTGACCCAGTGGGGGCAATCCTTGCGGTCGTCGTGCTAGACACCATTGTGAACGCGGATACTGATCCCCTGGAAGCTTTCATCGGTCTTATCGTGCGTGTAGGCATCGGCGGCGGTATCGGCGTTGCTGGTGGTTGGTTGCTGGGTTTGATTCTCAAACGCGCCAAGTTTCTTTCCGAAGACTTGAAAAACCTGGTAGTTCTGGCTGGGTTGTGGGGTTTGTTTGGTCTGGCGCAGACAATCCGCAGCGAGTCGGGATTGATGGCAACAGTGATGGCGGGAATTGTCCTGGGTGCTGCCTCTATCCCAGAGGAGCGCCTGTTACGGCGCTTTAAAGGACAATTAACCATCTTCAGCGTCTCGGTATTGTTTATTCTCCTGTCTGCTGACTTGTCCATTGCCAGCGTGTTTGCCCTGGGGTGGGGCAGCTTGTTCACCGTGTTGGCGCTAATGTTTATCGTGCGCCCGATTAACATCGGCTTGTGTACGTTGAATAGTGGACTGAATTGGCGACAAAAGTTATTTTTATGCTGGATTGCTCCCAGAGGAATTGTTTCTGCGTCTGTTGCGTCCTTGTTTGCCATTTTTCTGACACAGTATGGCATCAATGGCGGCGATTCCATCAAGGCGCTAGTTTTCCTCACTATTATGATGACCGTATTTTTCCAAGGGCTGACGGCGCGTTGGGTTGCCGCCTGGTTGCGAATTAACCCTCAGAACGCAACTGGGGCTGTAATTATTGGTTGTAGTCCCTTAAGCCGCCTGATTGCTCGTCTATTTCAAGAGCGGGGAGAATCTGTGGTGCTGATTGATACAGACCCTGAAGCTTGCAAAATTGCTGAACAGGAAAATCTGCGGGTGTTCTTGAGCAGTGGTTTGGATATGGAAGTTCTGGAAGAGGCGGGACTCGCCTCTATGGGAACTTTTGTGGCGATGACGAATAATGGGGAGGTGAATTTAGTGTTGGCGCAACGAGCCGCAGAAGAGTTTCGTCCGCCTCGCGTTTTGGCAGTCTTCCCGCAAGCCAATATGGCGACTAATAATACAAAGGTTCACCAAGCTTTTATTCCTCAGCTCTCGGTAAAGAATTGGAATCAGTACCTTAGCGAAGGGCAGGTAAAGTTAGGTAAAACAACGCTTAGAGAGGATGGGTTAGCTTTTCAACAAGCTCATCTACAAGCCTTAATTCGTGCTGGGGAGCTAGTGCCATTATTGTTTGAGAGAGAGCAGCTTTTCCAGGTGGTGCCAGCAGCCGAAGAGTGGCAGCCTGGAGATGAGATTATTTATCTGCTGCATGACCCTAGACCTAAACTGTTGAAGCGGTTATCGGGTGGGAGTCCCTCGTCTCGTCTGGCGTTGGAGAAGTTGCCAGAAGTGGAGGAAGTGCCGATTTCTGCGGTAGGTGTTGGTGTGGGGGAACTCAATGTTGAGAATGCTGTACAGCCTCCTGTTTCTGGATAAAGACGAGAGACGAAGCGAGGCTGAGCCTAGTAACCAGCATTTTTTAATTTTTGTTGGTGAAAGTTAGGGAGTTTGAATCAATTTCTGCTTGAGTTAAATCTGGCTCTGAGGTTGAAGATATGGCTTTTAATTCCATTTGAAGCCGCGTTTGCTGTCTTTCCTGCACCAGTAGTGCGCCGAGATGAGTGATGGCGATCGCGATCGCGCTCACAGATAAAATGTAGCTGTGTATTGTATATAGGTGTTCCACGGTTGCTGTGGTTATCCCGCCGCCACCAGTAAGGATGTCTCGCAACTGGGAACCAATAAAAGGAATCGCTTCGATGGTTTGCAATTCGATGCTTAAACGCCAGTAGCCTAGCTGACTCCAATCGAGTATCATAGCTGTCCATGCCAGCGCGATCGCATTTAAAGTAAAGAAAATTACGCTAATCCACCCAGTCAACCAGCTTTTTGTAAATTTCCTCCCCAGAAACATCACTACTATTTCGATTAGGGATACTACAATTACCCCATTTCCAGCAATATCGTGAACGTCACGAATTAGCGAACCATTGGGAACTTCAGTCGCAATATTCTTTAAAGATTCGTAAGCGCCTCCAGCAGATGGTTCGTAGTAAAAAGCTAACAAAATACCCGTAAAAGCTGCACCCAAGCTTAATGTCAGAATAGAGACTGCCAGGATTGTCGCCAGCCGCCGGAAAATGAATTCATACTTCTCGGTATTCATCGTTAAATTTACTTTTCTTAACTAAAACTTTACATTTAGTAATATATTAACGATGTCATCCAGGGAAGTAATTGTTCTAAGTGCGTATATCTTCAGACAGACTTTGAACAAGAGTAAGTTTAGGTTGGCCCTTGGAAGGAAACCCAACCCAATAAATGGGATTAATTATTTGTAGGATGGGTTAGCGATGGCGTAACCCATGCAGATGTTAGGTTTCCTAGGTCAACCCACTACAATTATTCTCAAATTTAATCTTTGAGAAACCCATTTTCTCAAAATTGGCATTATGCCAAATACGGCACCCAAGTCTTGAAAGGCTCTGGGGAACCGTACCAAATGCCGGGGGTTCTGGGAGAATGTTTCACACCTTCTATTACCAGATTAGTTGCTCCCTCTAGATGAGCAGCTTCAATCGGTGTAATCCCGTCTCCCCAGGTGTTACCGACTCCGCAAGTTAGTTTATAACTGCTGTATGCTAACCACTGACCCGGACGCCTTGCACCGTAGATGGACTTACCAGCAACACAGATATAGCGCACCTTTGGGTAAAAGGCTCCGGGATAGTTAATTTTGACAAAATCTAGATTTTTTTTAGTCCAGCGTTCGCCACTGATATGAGGCGTTCCTAATGTTACCAAAGTCGCAACATTGGGGTGAGCGTGCCAAAGTCCAGCGTCATCGGTGACATCTTTGTGAATCGAGTAAGGGATTTCTCCCAGATAGATGCGGGAAATCCAGCCGCCTGCTGAGTGACCGATTAGGTTAATCTGAGAAACGTTGTATTGCTGCAACATTTGTTTTACCGTGCGGTCGAGTTGCCGCAAAATGGGAATCATCGACCGGCCTCCCACGGTGGGGAACCAATCCCGACCGCGCAAGGGGACTGTAACAGCGGGAAAACCCAGCTGTTGTAAAGATTGTTCTAGTTGACGGTAGGCGATCGCGCCTTCCAAATATCCGGGCAAAATGACTGTAGGCAACACGATTTTAAATTTGGGATTGTAAATTCTATTGTGCAACCAGGCATACTCTACGGTATTGGCGTTGGCCCCGGCGACCCTGAATTGATTACTGTTAAAGGACTCGGTATTCTGAAACGAGTGCCGATAGTTGCTTTTCCCGCAGGCGTACAAGGTAAGCCAGGAATGGCTCAGCAGATGGTGGCACAATGGCTCAATTCCAGCCAAGTGCAGCTGGCTTTGAGTTTTCCTTACGTGCAGGATAATGACATTTTGACCCAGGCTTGGCAAGCAGCTGCCGAACGAGTTTGGCAATATTTAGAATTAGGTCAAGATGTCGCCTTTGTCTCGGAAGGCGATGTAAGTTTTTACAGCACGTTTACCTATTTGGCACAGGCGCTGCAACAACTGCATCCGAAAGCCGTGGTGCAGACTATTCCGGGAATTTGTTCGCCAATGGCGGCGGCCGCAGTTTTGGGCATTCCTTTGACAATTCGCGCTCAACGCTTAGTTGTGTTACCAGCGCTCTACACTGTAGGAGAATTGGAAGCGGTGCTTGATTGGGCAGATGTGGTGGTGTTGATGAAGGTGAGTTCGGTTTATGAGCAGGTTTGGAAAGTGTTGCAGCAGCGCGGTTTGCTGGAGCAAGCTTATGTGGTGGAACGAGCAACTTTACCGGATCAGGTGGTTTATGCGGGGTTAAGATTTCGCCCTAATTTGAAATTACCTTACTTTTCGGTGTTAATTGTTCAAGTCACTAAATCACCTAATTGAAGGCAACTGGCAACTTCTGAGCATTGGCTGCGGTCTTTCCTAAAGAGCCAGAAAATAAAATTAAGATTTCAGGTACCCTGGACTTTAAACATTGAGATTCAAATTCAAAATCTGAAACTAATATAAAAAGCGTGTGCATCTTTACGAGCGCGATCGCCTGCTATATAAGCGCGAATCATTTGACCTGATTCCCAGCCTATCCCATCGCTGAGGAGTGTAAAAAAAACTTGCTATGTCCCATCTATCATTCATTAAAGATCTGCCTGGAAAGGTTTCTCAACCGCCTGTGATTGCCGCCTTGGCTTCCTTGGGCCTTCACGGACTATTGGCATACACTCTACCCAGTTTATCTGCATCGTCTAAGCCGGAGGAGCAGAAGCCGCGAGGAACTGTCAAAGTAGTGCAGTTAACTCCGGCAGAACAAAGCCGTATCCCGCAACTGGCACCGCCGCCTGTAGCGCTGCCTCTTCCTAACCCAACCCAGATGTTCCCGCCTTTGCCGCCGCCGTCGTCTGACGCGCTGCCGCCTATCCCTAATATTCCCAATTATCCATCGCTGGCTGATGCTCTGCCGCCGCCTAGTGTAACAATCCCGTCTGATATTTTGCGGATACCGGGCGCACCGCCTCAGATAAGGACAAGGGGGGATTCTTTCAAAATTTCAGCGGCTCCCTCCGCTGTACCTCGTTATACACCGCCAGATCCCCAGAAGTTTGACTGGCGCGATCGCATTCGTCAGTCTGGAAGGTTGCCATCGGGTGTCCAGTCTGAGCAGTTCGATATTTCCAAGCTTCCGCCGCCACCTCCTTTTGTGGAGCCACAACCTTCTACTACTACTGAGGCACAATCTTCTCCTAATCCCCAATCACAATCTTCTGCTACTACTGAGCCACAATTTTCTCCTAATCCCCAATCACAATCTTCTGCTACTACTGAACCACAATTTTCTCCTAATCCCCAATCACAATCTTCTGCTACTACTGAACCACAATTTTCTCCTAATCCTGAACAACGGACATCCCCGCAAGAGCTAGCGCAGGCGCGGGTGCCGCAACTGCTAGCAGATCAACGACTGCTACGACAAGAGTTTAAAGAAGATGAAATCAGCTCCAGTGATAATGACGGAAAAATAAAAGGCGCTCGTTGGTTGACAGAACGTGGAAAACGTGCATGGCAAGAGATGACAATCGTTGCCACCTATCCTAAAGATGCCTGCTTCATGCAGCGCGAAGGCACTGCTAAGGTTGCAGCTTTGGCGGATGCTAATGGAAACCCAATCGGACAGCCGGATCTGCTTCAGAGTTCGGGCGATCGCATCTTGAATAAAAAAGCCCAGGAGGTTGTTAAGAACTATAAATTTCAACCAACGGGTGAAGAACAAGCTTACATGGTGGGTGTGAAGTTTGACTACAACAAAGAAAGTTGTCCCCAGGTGAGTTCTGCGCCACGCGATCGCACTTCTACAAGAACTCCAGAATCGTCAAAACCGGAAACTTCTACTAAACCAGAAACTTCTACTAAACCAGAAACTTCTACCAAACCAGAAACCGAAGCCAAACCTGAAGAGTTAAGCAGACCCAACGAGTCGCGCAAACCGGAAAGTTCTACTAAACCGGAAGCTTCTCCCAAGCCAGAAACTTCTACTAAACCGGAAGCTTCTCCCAAGCCGGAAACTTCTACTAAACCGGAAGCTTCTCTCAAGCCGGAAAGTTCTACTAAACCGGAAGCTTCTCCCAAACCGGAAGAGTCGCCTAAATCGGAAGCTTCTCCCAAACCGGAAGAGTCGCCTAAGCCGGAAGCTTCTCCCAAACCGGAAGAGTCGTTTAAACCGGAAGAATCGCCAACTCCAACGGAGAATTAAAAGAATCAGGGGTTAAGCATTTATTTAAGAGCGACATACAGCATAATAAACTCTTGAACTTTTGCAACTTCCTCTATGGTGGATGCTTCATTTATGCCTCAGCTGAAGTCTTCAGCTAAGCGATTGTTCGATTTGTTGGATCAATTTACCCAGGCGCGAGTGCTGGTAGTTGGTGATTTAACTTTGGATGAATTTCTTACTGGACAGGTAGAAAGAATTTCTAGAGAAGCCCCAGTATTAATTCTCCGCCACGAAAACACCCGGCAAGTGCCTGGAGGTGGAGCCAATGCTGTCTATAATTTGGCGAAGCTAGGGGCGCAGGTAAAGGTGGCTGGACTGGTGGGGAAGGATGACCAAGGACAGGCGCTACGTCGGATTTTTGAGACGGCTGGAATTGATACGAGTGGAATGTTACTCGATTCCCCGCGTCCAACGGTAACTAAAACGCGGATTTCTGGCCATGCGCGACAGTCGGTGACTCAACAGATTGTAAGAGTTGACCGGAAATCCGATGAGTTACCTGATCCAGATTTACAGATCCAGCTTGCTGAGTATATCCGGCAACAACTGGAAACGGTGGATGCTGTGGTTTGCTCGGATTATGGGGATGGCGTGTTTACCCAGCCTGTAATTGAGGCGGCGTTGTCTCATCAGCAAACGATTGTGGATGCCCAAGTAAGTCTCCAAAGATACCAAGGGGCAACGCTGTTTACACCGAATTTGCCGGAGGCTGAGCAGGCTGTGGGATATGCAATCGCTTCTCCCTCAGCCGTCACCCAAGCTGGGCGCGACCTCCTTAACTTGACGCAGGCGAAGCAAATACTGATTACTCGCGGTGAGGAGGGAATGAGCCTTTTTGACCGTGATGGAACACAGCAGCACATACCCGCTTTTAACCGTACCGATGTATTTGATGTTACTGGTGCTGGCGATACGGTTGTAGCGGCGCTGACGTTGGGTTTAGTTTGTGGGGCCTCTTTTTGGGAGGCGGCGGTGTTGGGAAATTTGGCGGCGAGTATTGTGGTGCGTCAGTTTGGGACGGCGACGACAAGCCCGGAGGAGATGAAGGCAGCTTTGTTGGGGTTGTTGGAGGAGGAGTAAACCAACAAGAGAAGGAAGAGTTTAGAGAGGGGTTGGTGGGTTTGGCTGGGGTTTAGAGGAAGTGAAGGTCTTGGGGCCAGTTGTCGGGATTTGTGTAAAGTAAATCCATGTTGGCGGTTATCTTCTGAATATCCCAGTCCCACCATCGTAATGCTAAGAGGATGTTTTAAAAGTCGGTTAGATAGCAAAAAAGCTCACTCAGTGTAAGCTGCGAATATGTAGTACACAGCACTGAGAGAGCGTTATGAGTAAAGCTTACCCCAGTAATT
>NZ_JACJOY010000103.1:0-4700 GCF_014695815.1 Trichocoleus sp. FACHB-6 | reverse complement strand
GTCAAAGAATTTCTCGATTGGTTAGGAAAACTTTATCTTTTTCTAAAAAGTTAGAAAATCACATTGGGGCTATATGGTATTTTATCCATCATTATAATGCGTCGCTATCTATGCAGTAATTTTTTCACTACATATTTACCACTACCGATTTCTGGTTCAGGTAGTTTTTTTGATTCAGATGACAACACTCTCAAAATCTGGGATTTGGAGACAGGAGAGGAAGTTGTCACCCTAACAGGCCATCACGAGAGGGTAAATGCTGTGGTAGTAACACCCGATGGCAAACAGGTAATTTCTGGTTCATCTGACAGCACTCTTAAAGTATGGGATTTGGAGACAGCAGAGGAAGTTGTCACCCTCTATGGTCATCGCGATAGGGTAAATGCTGTGGCAGTGACACCTGATGGCAAACTGGCGATTTCTGGTTCATCTGACAACACTCTCAAGGTCTGGAATCTGGAAACAGGAGAGGAACTTTTCACCTTCACAGGTCATGCATTCTCAGTAGAAGCTGTGGTAGTGGCACCAGATGGTAGGCAGGTGATTTCTGGTTCATTAGACAATACTCTCAAGGTTTGGAATCTGGAAACGGGAAAGGAAAAAGACAGTTGCACCTTCACAGGTCATAGTAATGAGGTAATTACTGTGGCAGTGACAGCAGACGGCAAGAGGGTAATTTCCGGTTCATATGACAAAACTTTCAAAGTTTGGGATTTAGAAACGACAAAGGAACTTTTTACGTTCAAAAGTCATATCAGCAGGATAAACGCTGTGGCAGTGACACCCGATAGCAAACGATTGATTTCTGGTTCACTTTACGAAGTTATCAGAATCTGGAATTTGGAAACGAAAGAACAAGTTTCTCTCCTCATAGGTCATACTCAGTCGGTAAATGCTGTGGCAGTAACACCAGATGGTAAACGGGTAATTTCTGGTTCAGATGACAAGACTCTCAAAGTTTGGAATCTAGAAACAGGAAAGGACATCATCACCTTCAAAGGTCATACCGACAAAGTATATGCTGTGACAGTAACACCTGATGGCAACCGAGTAATTTCTGGTTCATCTGACAAGACTCTCAAGGTATGGAATTTGAAAACAGGAGAAGAACTTTTTACCCTCACTGGTCATACCGAATCAGTAAATGCTGTGGCAGTAACACCTGATGGCAAGCGAATAATTTCTGCTTCATTAGACAACACTCTCAAGGTCTGGAATCTGGAAACAAGAGAGGAACTTTTTCCCCTCATTGGTCATACCGACCAGGTATATGCTGCCAAAGTGACATCAGATGGCAAGAGAGTAATTTCTGTTTCATGGGACAACACTCTCAAAGTTTGGGATTTGGATCGCAGGGAGATTATTGCCAGTTTCAGTGGTGATGGCCCGTTAAGGTGCTGTGCTGTCGCGCCGGATGGAGTAACGATTGTCGCAGGTGAAGCATCGGGACGGGTGCATTTTCTGCGGTTGGAAGGTGTGTAGTAGGTGGGGAGGAGATCGCACCTGCTAATCACACAATCATGCGATCGCGCTGACAACTGAGAGAGAATGCGATCGCTCTTTTCTCTACGGCTGACACGATCGTGCGATAAACCTAACGGCTTCGCTTCGCTAACGCACTGAATAACCAGAGAGAATGCGATCGCGCCTCTAGTTCCTAAAGCATCATTCGTCAATTGGGGGACGGTCGCGTTTTGCCAAGTCTGAGGGAGGGCGATCGCTACTCCACGCCCACCACGCAGAACCGCATTGGCACTGATAAAACTCCTGCCATTTTCTGCGATACTCTGGGGTCATCACAGGCGATCGCCTGTTTATCCAAACCCGCGCTTGCTCCCTAGAGTCGGCGCGACATTTGGGACAGCAGAAATCGTGGGCGTGAATCGCCGCTTCAATCCATTGAGGAGGAACTGGGTCAAAAGCTTCCATTTATTGAATTTGTTGGTGGTTAACTGCCCAAGATTCAGGATAACGAGTCTGAGACTGGCCTAGTCAAGTTGCTTCCCTGACTTTAAGAAATGTCTTAAGTTTGAATAAATTTTTGTATTCTGCGCTTATTTTAAGGCTGTAGTAGTACCGAAGTACCTCATTTTCAGTTATTGTCTTGGGTGTATTGTGTCATCCCCCGGAAGGTGGGAATAAAGCTGAAAAACGCCAAAGTTTTAACAAAAGGCGGAATGGGAAGCACTTTGTATAAAAGTAAGGACTCTCGCCCATGTCTTATCTCAACATTATCTCGTTTCTGGGCATATTTGGATTATGCGCGATCGCCTGGTTGTTTTCAGAACACAAACGGGTTATACCTTGGCGCGTCATCATCTGGGGCATCGGCTTGCAATTAGTTTTAGCATTTTTAGTGTTTCAGTTTCCACCAACTCGCACAGCGTTAGAGTGGTTTACTAGCTTACTTGATGGCGTTTTTCTGGCTGCTGACGCTGGCGCAAGATTTGTTTTTGGTAGAAATATTGTCCCAGTTCCCGGTCAAGATCCACCAATCAATCTAGGATATATTTTTGCCTTTCGCGCCTTACCTACAGTAATCTTTTTCTCCGGACTGATGGCGCTACTTTACAACATTGGTGTCATCCAAGTAGTTACAAACATTTTTGCCAAATTATTCTATTGGACAATGCGCTTGAGTGGAGCCGAAGCCCTCAGCGGTGCTGCTAATATTTTTGTGGGAATTGAAGCGGCTATTGTTGTCAAGCCATTTTTGGCAAAAATGACTCGATCAGAACTGTGCGCCATTCTGTCCTGTTGTTTCGGAACTGCTGCTTCATCAACCTTGGCGATTTACGTTAGTTTCTTAAGACCTGTTTTTCCGAACATTCTGGGACACTTAGTATCGGCATCGATTATCGCGATTCCCGCCTGTTTTGTTTTATCGAAAATTTTAGTCCCAGAAACAGAAACTCCTCTCACTCTTGGGGGCATTCCTACCGAGAAAAGCGCTAGAGAGCTTGAGGCGTTTGGGGATGAAGAGGAGTTTAAACAGGAAACCGTAGCGGGAGAACCCATCGAACGCATCAGCCCACTAGATGCCGCAATTGTGGGAGCTTTAGATGGGGTGAAAATGGCAGTAGCGATCGCTGCTGTGTTAATTTTAATCTTGGGTTTGGTTTCTTTAGTTAATCAAGTTTTTGGTTGGTTGGGTGGTTTACCTGGTCCAGTGGGTGATGTATTTAAAGTTGTCACCTTGGCAAATATTCAAGGATTCTTGTTTTATCCCCTAACTATCTTGACAGGTGTTCCGTTTAGTGAATCTTGGACAGCTTCGGTAATTATTGGGCGCAGACTATTAGAAACTGCAATTCCTCCTTATCAAGCATTGGCAGAAGCAGCTGCGGCGGGAACAGTCAGCGATCGCACTGTCTTAATTGTCAGCTACGCTCTTTCGGGATTTGCTCATTTAGCATCTGTGGGAATTTTTGTAGGCGGCACAATTGCCTTGATTCCCTCGCGGCGCAAAGATATTTCCGAACTCGGTTGGAAAGCTTTGTTTGTCGGCACCTTGGCAACGATGATGATTGCTTGCCTGGCTGGTGTGTTTGACACAGGAGATCCCACCATTCTCGGTGACAAAACTTCCCCCGCTCAAATCGCTCCGATCACCCCCGCCGTCTCGCCTTCGCCCAGCGTCACGGTTTCTCCCGTCCCGTTAGTAGCACCAACAGTTAGCCCCAAAGTGGCACCCGTACCAACGGCACCACCAGCCACCAAGCCCCCAGCGGCAAAGCCCCGCCCTACTGGTGCTGCTCCTAAGCCAGCTACCCCAGTAACGCCTAAACCTACGGGTGCTGCGCCCAAAGCCACTACCCCAAATCAGCAGCGATCGCAACCGAAACCTACCGCATCACCAGTTCCATCTCCTGTACCCCAAAATTAGAATAGTTTTGAGTAGGGTGGGCATTGCCTACTTCACTTTCTCACTAGCTCCTAAAAGATGAATCCAGAGCCTGAAATTCGCCGTTTGTTAGATGTCATGCCTGCATCTGGTCGGATGTTGACGAAAATTGTCAGCAAACCGCAGCAACCGCAGGTGATTGATAGCCCCTTTCCCCAACCTTGGGCGCAGGATCGAACGATTTATATTAATTTCGATTTGTGGCGGCGATTGTCTCAGCCGCAGCGAGATTTGCTAATTTTACGAACTGTTTCCTGGTTGATAGGCATTAAGTGGTTCAAGCCTGATATTTATCAAGGTGTTACGCTGGCTGGGGTTTTAGGGGCGATGGTGGAACTTGTGCAGGGGGATGCTGTGGGTGTGGTGGTGGCTGGAGGAATGAGCGCGATCGCCCTATCCCAAATTTTCCGCAATTCTCGCAGTTCTCAGTCGCAACTGGATGCGGATGAAGCGGCAATTAAGGTAGCGATTAGGCGCGGTTATTCTGAAGCTGAAGCTGCTCAACAGATGTTGTCTGCTATTGAATCTGTGGCTAACATCGAAGGTCGTCTTAGTTTGAATTTTACCGAGTTAATTCGTTGTCAGAATTTGCGAGCGATCGCTGGTTTATCAGCGGTTGGTGTTCCTGAGTCTATTAAGCAGGAATAAGGATTAAGAAATGAACCGCGTTAGCGATAGCGCTTTATAGAACCCATTTGACATCTAAGTTTGATATCTAAGAAGGTGCTGCAAGCCTCTTAATCATCAAGCGAATAAAACAAAGATTAACCTTGGCAGTCGCATTAGTTAAAGTTCT
>NZ_JACJOY010000102.1:0-108045 GCF_014695815.1 Trichocoleus sp. FACHB-6 | reverse complement strand
GACTCTCTAAGGATTATGAAATTTTGCCGCAGACGTCGGAAGCTTTTATCTATATCGCAAACATTCGTTTGATGTTACGACGCTTAGCTTAGTACACTTCTCAGACATCCTCTTAGCTAAATTAAAAGATACATTGGCTGCTTGCAAACACAAATCAGCCACTTTTAATTTTAATGCTTGGTTAGTAATTATAAATATGTCTTCATTATATCTTAATAAGAATGAACCCTCAAAAAATATTAAAGCTGTTATTGATAGGAAAATAATTATTCCTATCATTGGTAAAACAAATATTATCAGGTAAATAGGAGCAAATATTGAAATTTCTGTTAGTTTTTTTATTATAAAATCAACATTTAAAAATCCTATCTTGAATAAAAGATAAACAATACTTAAAAATACTAAGCATAAACTTACTATTAATAGTATATATAAATCTACAACCACGTTTTCAATAAGCTTCTTGAGGATTACAAAAGCTTGGTTGTTAGTTTTTTCAAATAAAATAAGTTTGACAATATTAAGAATAAAGCCAGCTAAAATAGAGCCAATCAACACCCCTGAACATATCTTAAAGAACTTCTCAAAAAAGTCTAAGTTGTCATTCAAATTAAATTTAATAATCCAGTTCGCTAAAAAGAAGCAAGGGATACTTAATATGCTTGCCTCAAAAATACGTTGCAACCAATAATTTCTTTCCATTTCTCTACCTATTTAATGTTCCTTAAGTATTTCGGTAAAAATCTATAATTTCTTCGTTCAACGCATTTATAAACTCTGTATATAAATCTTCTTCCTCAGCATCATTGCTAGAATCTTCAGGATCTCCACTTTTGGATACATCTGCCAATAAGGTATTAGAGGATAGCAACTCTTTAATGGCGGCTGCGATTGCTTCTTTTCTAGTTAGATAAGCCTGTTGTACAGCATCCAAAATATCTAAAATTTGAGAAAACTCTACCCAGTCGTATCCCTCCCGCCGACAAGTTCTCAGCAAAGAATTGGCAAACTCCTCCTGTTCTTCTTGTGTTCTGATTCTCTTGGTATTTACAGCCTGTACATCCAGAATAGGAACACCCAATAACTCTGGCAATTCTCCTGCTTCAAACAGTGACTTAGCCTGTTCAAAAGCTTGTTGAGAACTACTAAATGTCAGGAGAATACAGCCTTTGTTAATGTTTTCTAGTTTTATTGAATAATCGTCCAATACATTTTTCATTTTTGCAAGAATATCTTCTTGTTCCTCTTTGCTAAAAGCCTCAAGATTAATCTTAAGCGTCCATTTAAACTTCTCTACCGGCTTTTTCTTATACTCTAAATCATCAAAATGTCTAGCTATAGAGAACCATTGTATTTCAACTGATAAACCTTTTTTGTGTTCAATAAGCATCTTAATATATCGATACAATCCTTGAGATAGTTCTTCTCTAAGCGACTGTTTTGTGTTATTAAGCTTTGTTGCAATCTCAACAGGTGAATAATTGCAAAGTAGTCCGCAAAGACATTTATATTCTTTGGGTGAAAGCTCCAGCTTTCTATTACTTGCTTTATATTCTCGTTTATATTCAGCTAAATCTGCCTTCAGTCTATCTGTATACCATTCGT
The DNA here is from genome assembly GCF_014695815.1 of Trichocoleus sp. FACHB-6. NCBI lineage: Bacteria > Bacillati > Cyanobacteriota > Cyanophyceae > Leptolyngbyales > Trichocoleusaceae > Trichocoleus > Trichocoleus sp. FACHB-6. Next base: position 106,440 of record NZ_JACJOY010000102.1, on the reverse strand, counting down.
CTTCAGCTTGTTTAATTAGTTCGTCTATAGTCATATCACTAAGGGTTAGTTCTTCTATAGTCATATCACTAAGAGTCTGAAAAAACTTCCTGATGCCTGTCAGGCTGATAACCGTCATATAGATTTTAGAAATTTCTCTACTTTAAACTTAGAGCCAACGCGAGCAAAAACCTATATCCCAGTTCGCTATGAGTGAAAAACATAATCTGAGTCGCTTGGTTCAGAAGGACAAAAACACCAGGATTCTAGACATCTTAGCATCTACAAACTTCAACATGGATCGAAATCATCTGCCACGCCGCCAGCAGCGAGGCATAAACGAACCAACTATCGAGGTAGCCATTACCTATGGACACCAGGAATTTATTCGAGGAAGGTTAACCTTCACCTTAACAGACCGGGCGTTGCGGCATACCCCTTACGCCAAATTTTCCGACAAGCTCAGAGGAATCAGGGTTATCTGCACAGAAGCCCACCAGATACCAAGATTTTGACCATTTATTGGCATGAAAAGACCAAACGCCGAGTCCGGCTATGACATCAGTTTTGACTCTACTTCAGCAAAAACCGCAATACTACCTGTGAGCTTATTCACCCATGTCAAGAAGCAGGGATTTACCAGAACTACCCAGAACTAACAATATTCAGGAAGCTCAAGACTACCGGAGTAAAGGCATCAAGTCCCTTAAGAACTTACCCTACTACCTTGTATTTACCAGCCCAGAAGAGCTTCACGGTGATAATCACGTCACAAAAGATGTCGAACAAGCCTATTTCCTAGAGAGACAGACAAATGTTTGAAACAAATACTCTCAATCAAACTGTTGACAACCGTAAAATTTTGCAGGACGAGAATGCAACTGTTCCGACAGATTCCCGCACTCAGCAAGAGACAATCGTTTGTGAAGTTTACAAGCACCTCTATGTAGCTTCACAGTTGCGTGACAAGCAGAAAAGGTCTGAAGAAATTGTAACCGTTCTAAAAGGCGTTGATTGGGAATACTTTGGCACAAGCTCTTCTCCCTCTGAGTGGAAGCCATACAAAGAATTCAAAAGCCTGTCGATGATTCAAACGCCTAGCAGCAAGCTGGTTCTATTAGATTGGCAGCAACCCGTTGCACCGCACATTCATCAAGACCGACGAGGTGGCTTTTGCGATGCCTATGTTCTATGTGTTAGAGGAACAGTCTCACACGATAGATATCTTGTTAAAGAATTTTCTGAATTTGAAGTTGTTGTTAGCTTGCCTGAAAATGAACTGCTCCTTCCTGGCGATGTTGCAATTGTTTATGGCGGCACAGAAGCCCATGCGATGGGGCCGCTTGAAAAAGGCTCAGCCCTCTGGACAGTGCATTATTACACAGGCTCTATTGTTCCTAGCAATCCCAATCAAAGATTGAAAATCAAGCGCAACTAATCCTTTGCCACCCGTAAGGGTGAATAGCAGCTCGCAACTTCACCCTTACAAAGAAAATAATTTCTTAGCCAATATTTATTAAGCCAATCAGGAATTACACCCATGTCTTGCCCCCACAGCAATAACTGCAAACTGCGGAAAATAGCCACAGAAAACAAAGCGATTTGCTTGACGTGTGGCAGTCAGTTCCGCCTCGAAGAGATTGATTTTGATTCCTCAGCTGGCAGCATTTTAGCTACCTTAGTTGTTGCAGCAATTGTCCTTAGTATTGTAACGGGTTCTCAACAACAAAATTCAGTCACCTATGAACTTGAACCTAGCAAGATAGAAGTTAATTCAGATAAATAGAAATCCCAGCCAAATCTTGTAATTATGGGCGCCCCAAAGTAGCGACCACAGTCGATAGCCCTCGCTCTCAGCGCCGGGGGCTACCTACTTTCGGAAGTGTTACTTTCTTCATTCTTCTTGCTTCATCCTTGAAAAAGTTGTCCATCTCGCAATTGCACCACAGTTTTATTCGCCATCCGTAGCAAGCGTTCGTCGTGCGTCGTCACAATTACTGTTGCCCCAAAATTATTGAGTTTCTGAAGAATTTTCAGCACCGAGGCCGAATTATCTGGATCTAAGTTCCCAGTTGGTTCATCTGCCAATAACAGCGGCGGCGTTCCCACAATCGCACGCGCAAGACTGACTCGCTGTTGCTCTCCCCCAGACAGTTCTTCTGGAAAACAGCTGGCTTTATGCTGCAAACCTACCAGCTTCAGGGTGGGAACTAAACGACGCTCGATTTCCTTGTGAGTGAAGCCTTGCGCCCACAGGACAAAGGAAATATTTTCCGTCACCGTCCGCCGGGGGATGAGTTTATAGTCTTGAAAGACAACGCCAATCCGCCGCCGCAGCAAAGACAACTTGTGTCCGCGCAGTTGTCCGACGTTGCAGTTATCGACAATTACTTCGCCGTCAGTGGGACGTTCTTCCCCGTACAGCAACTTCAAAAGTGTTGACTTACCAGAACCAGAAGGCCCAGTGACGAATATGAAATCCCCCCGCTTGACTTCCAGGTTGACATCTAATAGCCCACAACTGCCATTAGGATAGATTTTTTTCACGGAGCGCAATTTTACCATCCCCCGCAATTCATCTCCCGCATCAGCATCCAGTGCCTGATGTTGATGATTTTTGCCAATACCGGGATGACCAGAAGTTGTGGTCATAAAAAAGTTATGAAGTGTATAGTTTTTTCGTCTTTAGTTATATAGCAATCCTATTTGAGTTGTGAAATGTTAGCGCTTCAGATCCCCGACTTTAAGAAGTCGGGGATGTTGCCTTCACGAATCATTTAGGACTGCTATAGCAGTTGTAAATCGTAGGACAGGGCAAACCGCAGGCATCCCGCCGGCGCTACAAAGGAAGAATCATTTCACGACTCTGCCAAGGATTGCTATAGTCCTACTTGGTGCCAATGACTAATGACCATCAAAACTGATAATTTTTTACCACAGCTTTTAAGGCAAATTGCGGTAAAGCCATCATTCGCCGCCAGCGCCAGGGTTCTTGATACAGTCGATAAAGCCATTCCAGGTGATTATCTCGAAACCAGGCGGGCGCTCTCGATTTTATCCCCGCCCAGATGTCCAGACTACCGCCAACACCGATCCAAATTGCTTGCGGACATAGATGGCGATGTTGGGCTATCCATAATTCCTGACGAGGAACGCCTAAACCTACGAAAATTAGGCGGGGCTGTAAGTCTTTGAGGGTTTGGATAAATTCTAGTTCAGCTTCGGGCGATAAGTAGCCGTGTTGAGTACCTGCGATCGCTACCCCTGGTATTTTACCTCTCCAAACCTCCGCCGCCGTCTGAGCAACTCCCGGTGCGCCTCCAAAGAAAAAAACCGGACACTGTTCCAATTGTCCAGCTTGCCTCAATAGTGTCTCTGCCAATTCAATTCCCGGACAGCGGCTTAAGCGTCTACCCTTTAGCCGCAAGTATAGTACGACACCAGATCCATCCGGAATCACCAGCTCTGCGGAGCGAATAATTTCGCTCAGAGTGGGGTTGCCTTCTGCCTGCATTGCCATTTCTGCATTTAGCGTCACCACATGACTGCCCATCCTCCGCTCTAGGCGCGAGATTAACCAGCTGGAATAGTCATCCAACAGGTGAACGGGAACTCCCAACACAGGAAAATGTTCGGGTTTCTCAGACATCATCGAATTCTCGTACTGTCTCACACCACCCATAGGGTTTGTCGTCTTTAAACCATGAACGCTAGCTTATTCGCTGTATTGTAGAGTATTCCTCCGCTGGGGTACAGAACCGGACAAAATATTTTTTAAAAGGGAAAGTGAGGAGTTAAAAATTCTTAACTCCTCACTTTTCTCAATTACCTATTTTTAACTTGCTCTTTTAACCGAGCCATCGGCGTACAGTTCCAACGGCACCAATTCGACTTTTCCGTTTACTTTGACTTTAGAGTAGACAATTCTCACAAAGGGAGCTTGGTTGTGGTTGTAGCGAAATGACATATAAACCTCCTCGCAAAAATTGATTCTTGGATTTTTTTAATTCAACTGATTAGCCTTTACTTTTAGACCTACTTCCTTTATACAAAAAGTCTTTTAAAGATTTCAAAAAATGGCAGACTTTTTGATTAAGATTCTGTAAAATCTTTAAAGTGGTGGAAGTAGAGTCGAACAATCTAAATCCTTATAAATCTAAAATAAATCCGCCAGTCTATCCTGTCATTAACCCTCTGGCTTAAGTCCGCAGATACAGGGAAAGGCTTACACCTGTGCTAGATATCTGCAAAAAGGTAAGCGGCTGAACTGATTATCAAAAAACTTGCATTAACGCGATGCTAACCAGTAAAAGAACCAGATTCCCACCAGGTTAGCAACAAGATCAGACAAAGTGGAGGTGCGGAGGGGTGAAAGCATCTGCAAACTCTCATCCACAATGGCAAAGATGCTAACGAGAATTGGGCCAAGTGGCAGGGTAATTGCCAAAGGCCAAGTTTTAATCATTCGCTTACCAAGAGATTTATGAGCTAAATAAGAGGCAATTCCTAATAATATAAAGTGTCCAATTGTGTCATAAAAGGGAATTGCTGAGATTTTGACAGGGAGAATGCCCCGATAAGCTAAGACAATAATTGTTAGCAGAATAAGAAAGTAAAGGCAAAAAGCCAAAATCCAGCGCTGAGTTGATTTCATTCCCATTCCTTGAGAAGGTAATATAGCTAAGTGAGTAGCGCGGGCATCACGAGAGCGACAGGTAATATTTAGGATTTCTATAGAAATATCTACATCACAAAAAAAGAGCATTCCAGAAGTAACGCTCTTTTTGGTCATAGTTCATGGCAATAAGCCATGAACTATCGTGTATTTGTTAGGCGTGACGATTGGCTTCTTCTTGCAGCCAGGAATCGACAGGTTGCCCATCTCGACGGCGCAGTTCAATATGAATAGCGATCGCTTCTATCGCTCCCGGCGGTGCTGGTTTCTGATGGAAAATGATATCGTAGGCTGCGGGATCTTCATTCCGTTCCTTCAACCAATCCTGCACTTTCATTGTGGCAAAAAAAGCTTGCCCGTCCTGAAACATCCGGCTAACTTGCATTTGTATTGTGTAGGGATTAATTCGTGCCATAGATTCCTGCTTTTCTAAATTGGGTTAAGTGGTAAGAGGGGGAGAGGTATAACAATCTTTTAACTCAGGATTCAGTTTTGATGCCAATGAGTAGATAAGTGGTCATTTCTCCTTTTCCTTTGATTTGGATAGAACCTCGCTCCTGTAAGTGATACTTATTGTGTAAGCACTCTTTAGTTGCGGCAGTTATTTGAATAGACCCAGGCTTACCGTGAGATTCCATGCGGCTAGCGATATTAACAGTGTCTCCCCATAGATCGTAGATAAATTTTTTCAGACCGATTACTCCCGCCACAACTGGCCCAGTGTTGATGCCAATGCGGATGCTGAAGTTTAAACCATTGGCGATATTGAATCGGGTAATTTCATTTTGCATATCAAGAGCCATTTGCGCGATCGCTTCCGCATGATCCTCTCGCGGCGTGGGTAAACCGCCAACAACCATATAAGCGTCGCCAATTGTCTTGATTTTCTCCAACCCATGCTGTTCAGCCAATTGGTCAAAAGCTGAGAAAATTTGGTTGAGCAAGTTTACCAGTTCTACAGGCGATGTCTGAGCAGCTAGCTGGGTAAAGCCAACGATATCAGCAAATAACACCGTTACCTCAGCGAAGTTGTCCGCAATAGTACGCTGTTCTTTTTTCAAGCGCTCTGCGATCGCTTGCGGTAAGATATTTTGCAGCAGTCGCTCAGCCTTTTCCTGTTCCGCTGTTAAATCTTTTAAAGACGACTCTAAAGCTTCTAGCATCCAGTTAATTGTCCGCGCCAGGATTGATAACTCATCTTTGCCAGCGCTTAACACGCGCATGGAAAGATCGCCACTGCTGCCAATACTTTTAACTTCAGTGCTGAGATAAGCGAGGCGCGACAACACCAATTTTTCTAACAGTAATAGAGTTGCACCAGTAAACAAGATACCCACCACCAAGGTTGATATGCCTAAGCTAACCACTAGATAAGTTAGCAGGAATTGGCTTTGTTGATAAAATTCTTTCGGCAGATCCACTCGTAGCAGTAGCGCAGGCTTTCCGTAGATATCCCGCAGCAAAACATACCCCACCACCAAACCATCCCTGAGAGGTTTGACGAGAATGGAAGAATCGGACATTTTGGACAAAGTAGAACGCACCGATTGGAAATCAGAGGGCAATTGCGGGTCGTTTACCTGGTACGCAGTGATGGGCAAATGGGTCAATTTACTTAAATACTGAATTTTTTCAGCATCCAAGTATCGCCCTAAGATCAGCGTCCCCCGACTAGACCCTTGACCTTGGCTATTTAGAATCGGCCCGGCTGCGATCGCCATTGGGCCATCTGGGAGGAGAACTATCCCGGTGAAGCGCTGCTGTTGCTGGGGATCTTGTAGCAGGTAACGATTAGCCGCCAGGTATGTTTGGACGTTTTTGGGAATAGGTACTACCTGGTGCTGCTTTAAGTCGAAGCTGCGGCCGATAACCAATTCACCTTTAGAGTTGATAAACAGTATCAAGTTGGATTTGAGTGGTCGTAAGGAAAAATCGTTCAGATTTTGCTCGATATAGAGGCTGTTGCCATCCTTAATAAACTTATAGGTGTCATCCCACACCGCCCATTGATCGTTCAAGGCGCTGAAATCGCTAAGGTAGTTAGAGAGAGCATCTTGAACTCGTTGAGCGTTCCGGTAAGCCTCCCGTTCTTGCAATTTGGCGAAGCCGTTCACCAAGATGGTTGATGAGGTGAGATACAACACCCCAATCAAACTTACAACGGTCACGCCAATCGCCAGCAGTGTTTTCTCGCGCAGTTTCATGCACCTAAATGAGCGGTCAGCTATGCGGGTACTGACGCGCTACATCCACAACATAACTTAAACCGGAGAACATTCTATAATCTAAGACTTGCTTAAGGCTGAGTGGAACTGTGTCTGAGCGTTTTTAAAAATATACGATCCTGTAATTTCCAAATATAATTTCCCCTGATACCCTTTTGACCTTCTGGTAGCTAAATAATGAAAATATATAGGTTGAGTTGAGCCAGGAAACCCAACTATTCTTTTACATGGGTTGAATTTCGCTTACCCTCAATGCAACCTACTATAAGCCGAGATACCCGACTTCTCTAAGAAGTCGGGTATCTAAAGCGCTAGCACCTCACAACTCAAATAGGATTGCTATACTGCTTCCATTGCTTGTTAAAATGCGAATGTTTGTGTTGCTTTAGTCATAGCTTTTAGATAATAAAATAAATTGCTTAGAAGCTGCATAACACTAAGCTAAAGACTAGAAGAGAAGATTTTGTAAGGTGGGCTTTTGCCCACCTTACGAGACTTATTGCAAACCTTCAAGAAGCTGGGCGCGTGCTGTTTCTAAGGCTTCTTTCAGCTTACTTGGATCGCGTCCGCCAGCTTGCGCTAAGTTGGGTCGTCCGCCGCCACCGCCGCCACAAATTTTGGCGATCGCGCCGATAAACTTCCCAGCTTGCAATCCTTTTTTATTGACATCTGGGCTAAAATGTGCGACCAAACTTACTTTGTCTGGTTCGGGAATTGATGCTAAGAATACGGCACCATTACCCAATTTTTGCAGCAATCTTTCAGCCGCAGTTTTCAGGGATTCTGCGTCAACTTCTCCCAATTCGGCAACTAGAATTTTGAAATCGCCGGCTGTTTGTGCTGTGCTAAGTAATTGGTCAGATTTAGCAAAGGCGAGTTCTGCTTTTAATGCTTCTAATTGCTTTTGGGAGGCTTTAAGTTCGTTCTGTAAATTGGCGATCCTGTCGGGAATTTCTTCGGGTTTGACTTTAAAGCGATCGCTTAACTCTTTCACCACTTTATCTCGTACATTCAAGTATTCCAGAACTGCTGGCCCGGCGACAGCTTCAATGCGTCGGATACCTGATGCTACTCCCGCCTCGGAGACTATTTTAAATAGCCCAATTTCAGCGGTATTACTCACATGAGTACCGCCACACAATTCCATAGAAACGCCGGAAATATCTAGTACCCGCACTTCATCGCCATATTTTTCCCCAAACATCGCGATCGCGCCTTTTGCTTTTGCCTCAGCTATGGGCAATACTTCAGTATGGGCGTGGTGTGCTTCTGCAATCCAAGTATTAATCTGTTCCTCAATTTGTTGCAACTCTTCTGGTGTCACGGGACGAGGACAGTTAAAGTCAAAGCGCAGCCTGTCGAAAGCCACCAAAGAACCAGCCTGGGAAATTTCGTCATCGACAAACTTTTTCAAAGCTGATTGTAATAGGTGAGTTGCTGTGTGGTGTGCTTGAACGCGACGACGACAAGCTAAGTCAATTTGGGCGGTAACGGTATCTTCTAACCGCAGCGTACCGCGTTCGATGCGACCGAAGTGGACAAAGAAATCTGATTCTTTTTTGACATCTTCAACTCGTACCAAAACGGAATCGCCGGAAATGTAGCCGCGATCGCCTATTTGTCCCCCTGATTCTGCATAGAATGGGGTTTGATCGAGGATTATTTGTACGCTTGTTCCCGCTTCCGCCGCTTCCACAGAGAAGCCATCTACAAGTATTGCTTCTACCTGGGATTGGCTGACGGGTTGGGTATAACCGAGAAATTCAGTAGAGTGGATATCCTCAGCTAATTTATCGAGAGAACCTTGTACGGTTAAATCAATGGTTTCGTGGGCTGATTGCGATCGCGTTTGCTGTTGTTCCATCGCTACATTGAAACCTTCCACGTCTACGGTAAGTCCTTCTTCCTCAGCAACTTCTTGAGTTAGTTCTAAGGGGAAGCCGTAGGTGTCGTAGAGGGTAAAAGCACTTTCACCGCTAATTTCGGTTTTTCCTTCTTTCTTAACTTGCTGGATAATTTCCTCCAGCAGTTTTTCGCCTCTTTCCAGAGTTTTGAGAAAGCGGGTTTCTTCTCGTTGCAATTCAGCTTGAATTTGTGCTTCTCGGATACGGACGTTGGGGTAGGCAGATTCGGAAAGCGCGATCGCAGTCTCTGCCACTTTCGTTGTAAACTCACCTTCAATGCCAATCAGCCGCCCGTGACGTACTACGCGCCGAATTAATCGCCGTAAAATATAACCCCGTCCAATATTCGAGGCGCGGATTTCATCAGCTATCATGTGGACAACTGCCCGGACGTGATCGCCAATTACTTTCAGAGAAACTTTGGTTTTCTCGTCGCTGCTGGCGTAATCAATTCCGGCAATTTGGGCCGCTGTTTTGATAATCGGGAAAATCAGGTCGGTTTCGTAGTTATTCGGAACTTTCTGGAGGATTTGCGCCATCCGTTCCAGTCCCATCCCGGTGTCGATATTCTTATTAGCAAGTGGTGTTAAATTACCTTCTGCATCCCGGTTGTACTGCATGAACACCAAGTTATAAAACTCGATGAACCGAGTATCATCCTCTAGATTGATGTGTTCGTCGCCGCGTTCCGGGTGGAAGTCATAGTATATTTCTGAACAGGGGCCGCAAGGGCCAGTGGGGCCAGATACCCAGAAGTTATCATCTTCTCCCAGACGCTGGATGCGCTGTGGCGAAACGCCAATTTTATCCCTCCAGATGGCAAATGCTTCGTCATCTTCCCGGAAGACACTCACTACAAGGCGTTCTGGGGGTAAGCCAAAGACTTGTGTTGACAGTTCCCAACCCCAGGCGATCGCTTGTTCTTTGAAATAATCCCCAAAGCTGAAATTTCCCAGCATCTCAAAAAATGTGTGATGTCGGGCGGTGCGTCCTACGTTTTCGATATCGTTGGTGCGGATGCACTTTTGCGAGGTGGTGGCGCGGGGAAATTCGGGCGATCGCTGTCCCAAAAATATTGGCTTAAATGGCAGCATCCCAGCGATTGTCAGCAGTACGGTGGGATCTTCTGGCACCAGAGAAGCACTCGGCAAAATTTGATGTCCGCGAGAAGCGTAGAAGTCGAGGAATTTTTGCCGAATTTCACTACCGCTAAGGAACTGGGGAAAAGAAGACATGGGAGTTTACAAGGGATTGGTTTCGGTCAACGTGTTATCTATTTTTACATTTGTTTATGCCTTGTTGCATCACCTCCAGCCTTAGAGTGGCAATCCTACTAAAAGTTGCAATTGTTTAATGGTTAACTGCAATTCGTAAAAATACGTCAAGTTTGGTAAATTCAGCAGATCCTCCAGTGAAGAGGATGTTAATTTAATAGTGGACACCAAGAAGTGAGAGATAAAGAGGAGGAAGATGAAACGAATGGGCGACATAGGCGCGGTGTCCCCGGTCTGTGACCCAAGTGCAGCAGTAGCCCACCAAGCATAGATGGCAGTGGCAAACGCCTTTAGAGGGCAACGCCAAACCAGGGTCTAAGAAGAGACGACCATGCGGGAAAAGTGAGAGGTGAAGCTGCTTAATTGTCCACCCTAGTAGTTGATGTTTAATTGTTGAAAAAACTAATTCTTTCGTTTTAACGGGCTTAGTCGCACTTGACTAAGCCCAAAAATTTTTTATAGGGGTTTTTAATAGGCTCATCGCTTAAGATAGATTTCTTCCTATTCATCCGGCGGTAAGATAAAGCTTTGAAATTAACCGCAATTATTTGGGATTAATCGATGGCACTTAAAGTAAAAGTTCCCACTATCGTCTGTAATGGCTGTGCAGAAACGATTACCGAAACTATCCAGACTATGGAACCTGATGCCAAGGTGGAAGTGGATGTACAAGCCAAGACGGTGACAGTGGAAGCTCAAGCTTCTGAAGAGACAATTAAACAAGCGATCGTGGCGACAGGTCACACTGTTGAAGGTTATCAATAACCTTACGAAGCAACGCTTGCATTAATTATCAGCCAGTTGGGCGATGCCCTAACTGGCTTTTATGTTTATTAAAAATTAATACAAACTACACCTCATCTGGGTAGAACTGGAGTAAGCAATTACGCCTAAGTTCCTCTGGAATTTGCCGAATGATTTCTTCTGGTGGTGGATCTAGCTGTTTGCCTCATAGCAGGAAAAATTTTATCCCTAGCGGATGGCAGAGGGGGGGTGAAGTGCAGATATAGAGGCGCGATCGCGTTTCCCTTACCAGCATTCACCTGAACACTGGCAATAAACAGCTATCATCTGCCAGCATAAATATAAAGGCTCTGCTTACAAGCGCTTCAAGAACCTGGGGCTGTGGCGGTTTTTTGTGAAGATTTCAGAAACTTACCCGTCAGCAGTGGAATCGTCATCTTGAAGACTTGTAGTATCCAAATGTAACAAAATGTAAAAGAAGTGCTAAGGATAAGGTTACAGTCTGGTCGTGCTACCCGGTTAAAGTGTATAACCTCAAAAATAATTGGCTGCACTTGTCCCACAATATGCACGCTTATTTAGTATCAGGGTCTTTTGCCTGTTCGTTTCTGTCGTTGCTCTAATTATCTCTAGTGGTTAAAGTTCCCACAATTTGTCAGCAGGAACAGCGCCCTGATTCTCCAAGTATACCTACGCTAATGGATGCTTTTGTTCTGGTCGTTGGAGGCGATGCCTTTATTGCCACGTTTCTCAAGCGGATTAGCGATTTAACCGCTCTCCAGGTGGAGGCACTCTCTCAGATGGATGAGGTGATGCCGATGCTTGAGAACCGGCTGCCTCATGTTGTAATTGTGCAGGCACGCTTTGAAGGCAGTCTGGAATTATGTTGTCAGATCAAACAACAAACTCAGGTTTCTGGAATTTACTGCATCCTTGTAGAAGATCGTCCCCAGATTACCCGCGAACGGACGCTCTGGGATCGACAAGGGGAAATGGCGCTTTCTTGCGAAGCTTTGGAAAAGGGGGCAGATGCTTATTTGCAAATTGCTCCTGTCAGAAGAAAAAGTGCAGCCCTTGCACTAAAAGAGATGCAGTTGCAAAATCGCTTGCTGGTGGCGCAAATTCAGGCGGGATTACGGAAGGTGCAAAACTATCGCCAGCTGATGCGAACTAACGATTTATTGTCAACAATGGCGCTGGCTGACCCTTTGACGGAATTAAATAATCGTCGGGCCTTAGAATGGGAGTTGCCCCGACAAGTTCAAAATGCTCGTACTCGCTTACGTCCGCTAAGCTTAGTTATTTTAGATGTGGACTTTTTTAAGTCTATTAATGATAACTACGGACATTTGGTGGGCGATCGCGTTCTCCAACTTCTCTCCGCCCGTCTGCGGTACAATTTGCGCTTTCAAGACACTCTCTTTCGCTACGGGGGTGAGGAATTTGTCGTTATTCTCAGCAACACAGATGTCCAAGAAGCTCCTATGGTAGCTCACCGCCTGCGTCGTCTGATCGGCGACCAACCTTTCAGTATTAATCCCACAACGGCGCTGAATATTACTATCAGCTTGGGATCAAGCACTCTCAATGATGCGGACGATCCTAAAGGTGTGAGTTTGCTGCAACGCGCCGACGAAAATCTGTTGCAAGCTAAATCTGATGGTCGCAACCGAGTTGTGAGTGAGTAAAATAAATTTTACTCACTACTAGCTGGTGCTGAGCCGGGTATTATTTAATTTTGAAAATTTGTTAAGTAGAAAATATTAGTAAATATTTCTTCCTTATCGACTTCATAATACCAGAAAAATATAGTAAAGTCTAGCAAGTTAGAAAAAAAATCTTAGTGATTAATTATTAACAACAGACAACTAACTACTAACAAGATGTTGCCCAATCACCTGATAGCAATCTTCCACGGAGGCGCGTTGTTCCATTGCAGTTACCAACGCTTGATAAGCGTGAGAGTTTTCCTCAAGCAAGGTACGTGCTTGTAAAGCACTGGCACGCTCTTTTTGCTCTTGGTTGCTGACGGGAATTCCCAACTGTGTCAAAGTATATCTGATTTTCTGGCGATCTTCCGCGCCTCCCTCTGCACTGCCATAAACTATAGTTTCGGCGGCGATACCAGCCATCCAGACGGTGCAGAAGCGATCTAGGATAACTTGCATTTCCCAAGGTGAGGGGAAGTCTTGCTGCAATTTCTGGGTATCAAATGTCACTCCTCCAAGTCCGGAAATTCCTTGTCGGAAGGTTTCCCAAGCGCTGAGGGTGTAACCTGTGATCGGAATTTCGAGTAAGTAAGCGACGAGGAAGTGTCCGGCTTCGTGGCGCAGGATGCGATCGCGATGTTGGGGATTTTTCCCGGCTAACAAATCCAAAAAGATTGTACCAGCTTTACCTTGAAAGGTGAGGGTGTCGAGGGTGAAAAGCCCCATGATGCCAAAAGTAGCGATCGCGGGGATTGCTGGTGATATGTTAAACATTGGCCCCAGCAGACTAGAAAGCGTAATTGCAAAGACACCAATGGCAATTAAATTTAGGGCGGTTTGCTGCATTTTTTAGGGGCTGGGGACTGGGTAGGAGGGACTGGGAACTGAAAACTGGAGAGTGGGGACTGGCGAAGGATTAGTTAATTCTGATTGCTGAGTGTTTTCGGAATTTTTGGCTTTGTAGAATGTTTCTAAGCTGTGGCTATCACCAACAAAGCGCCAGTGCCAAGGCTCATAACTAACACCTTGGGGATTATTTTTGGGAAACGATATTTCAAAGCTATAGTAAGGGGCATTTTTCACAAGCCACTTGAAGGCAGCTGTATTTTCAAATCTGGGGCTGAGATTTGTTGCCGGGACGTTTCCATCGCCAATGTCTACCGCGTAGCCAGTATGATGTTCGCTGTAGCCTGGAGGCGCACTGACTTTAGCTCGTTCGCTAGCTGACTGTCCCCGTTGCGCTTTGGTATCAAAAAATAAGTGCTTCTGCTCATCAATAGAGCGGAAACCGGAAATTGGAACTATATTAACACCCGACGCTCGTGCTGCTGCTACCATTGCTTGAAATTGTTTAGCAGCAGCTTTACGCATTTTCAGGCGACCATTAAATGAAATTGGTTGCAGTTCTGAGGCGGGTGCTTCCGGGTAGGCAAAATGTCCGAAGATGGTGGCTTGGGGTGTTGCTGTGGGCGTTGGACTGGTTTGAGTGGGATTCGGTTGGGAAGTGGACGCACTCGACTGGGGTGTGGGACGAGGTAAGAAAATACCCACAAGCAAAGCGATCGCTCCTAATCCTAGCAAACCGCCAAGTAATAGTATCGGCTTAAATCGTCGCCGACGTTTAATTTTAGGTGTATCCCGCAACGCCTCTGGAATATCGTCTATCGGCGGTACTGAGGTTTCTGGGGGTTTTCCAGGTATACCCGCGTTATCCAAAACAGCCACTCCTATTAATTTTTAGTGGTTAATTTTTAGAATCACAACAGCAGTGAGACTGAACTTTACTTGTATCAACCAAAATCCCGTCTCTACAGGAATTTTAAACGCACGTCGGTCTATCAACATCTGTTGTGTATTCCCTTCTTCATCTTTAAGCGTGATGCTTAACATAAATAGAGACTGGCAAAGTAGCATACAGGTGCCAGTCTACTACTATTGTTTACAACTCAGGAAATCATGCCCCCTCTAGTAACTCAGCTTTTAGAACTTTATCTTCGGCTGGGTGGCAGTGTCCTGCTGGGATGGATTTTAGGTCGTCAACTGCCCAAAGTGGTTCCGGCATATTTAGGCAAATTTCTCTTTTGGATTGGCGTACCGATCAGCATTTTTGCGTTTCTGCGCCACGCCGATTTATCCGGGCCAATTTGGATTGCATCGGTCGCCGCTTGGGTGGCTATTTTCTTCGGGGCTGGCTTAGCTTGGATCTGGATTGCCTTGCAAGGGGGGAAAGAAGGGATTGGGGACTGGGGAAGGTTGACTGGGGGACAGAATAATGCAGATGTTTCTTCCGGTTCACCTAATCCCCAATCCCCAATCCCTAATACCCAATCCCTTCTTTGGAGTAAACCAACTCAGGGAAGTTTCCTGTTAGCCTCAATGGTCGGTAACACTGGGTATCTGGGTTATCCGGTGACACTGGCTTTGGTAGGTTCGCAATACTTTGGCTGGGCATTATTCTACGATTTGCTTGGCACTACGTTAGGGGCTTACGGTTTGGGTGTTGTCTTGGCTGCACGTTTTGGGATGGGGGCGCAAAGTCACTGGAAAATCCTTCAGGCTGTGGTGATTAACCCGGCGTTGTGGAGTTTTGCCTTGGGGTTGATTTTCCGCAACTTGCCGTTATCTAACCCTATCGAGGAGAGTTTGCGGTTGTGCGGTTGGGGTGCAGTGGCTTTGTCTCTGGTATTAATTGGAATGCGCCTGAGTCAGCTTTCTGACTGGGATAGTCTAGCGCAGGCGGGTGTCAGTTTGGGGATTAAAATGCTGCTGGTGCCAATGCTGCTGGGTATTGGATTATTGCTGTTGGGTGTAAGTGGTTCGCCTCTGTTGGTCATTGTTTTACAAATGGCTATGCCTCCAGCGTTTGCTACTCTGATTCTGGCGGAAGCTTACGATCTTGACCGCAATTTGACGGTGACAGCTTTGGCTGTGGGATCTACAGGTTTGCTTTTTACTCTGCCAGTTTGGTTGTTGTTGTTTGGTCGGTAGTTAGTTGTCATTAGTTTAATCAGCCACCTTAACAGGGGTAGTGTGCGGGGTAAGGGGTTAGGGGTAGGGAGGGAAAAAGACTCAACTTGGAGTAACTCCAATAAAAGATTGAGTGCAAAGTCGATTTCAGCAGCGCATTGCCGATAGGTGGATAAGGATTTGCCAACGGGATCGCTAATATCTAAGGAATTTTGCCATCGCACAAATTCTTTGAGGGTGAAAGTTTTGTCGATAATTTCGGGAAATATAGCGATCGCTACATTTTTATGAAACCTGGTCATTGTCAGCACCAAATCTGCCCACTCGATTAGTTCTGCATTTATCCCCACTGGTTCGCGATCGCACTCAATACCGTATGACAACACGGTTACAGCATGGGGTGACACTGGAAAACTCTTAAATTTATGAAGCCCCGCCGATCGCACCTCAATTTCACACCTTTGCCTCAGTTCCCCAACCTTTTTCCGAAATAGCTCTTCTGCCATCGGGCTGCGACAAGTGTTTCCAGTACAAACAAATAGAACTCGCATCTTAGAAGTGAGTGGAACAATGGTTTATGCCACTATGCTACGACTGATGCTCCCATCCGCTGACTTGTTAAATAAATCAACTATAAATTATTAGTATAAAAAATATTTTTCTTGGACTCTGTTTTGATATTTTTATATCTGTCAGGAAACCTCAACAACTCTAGTGAGAATTATTTTTAATAAATTAACGCATTCACGATGTTTCAGGGCTTGCTTAATTTATTTCAGTTTGCTAAGGTAATAAAATAATTTTATAATCTTAAGTTTATACTTAAGAGTATTACCCATAAAGGTTGGACTATAACTATAGTAACCTAAACCCCTTGAAATATCGTAGAACTTGCCTGCTCAAACCGAAAATTTTCCAATAAATTTTTCCGTGCCGAATTAGAACCCTCTCAGAGAGGGCTGTTGACAAATACAATTAGTTGTGACGTAGTCTTTTAAAAGCTAATAGCTACTCGCTAACTGCTAATTGCTGATAATTCGCCGCCAACTCAGCTGGACTAATTTGCTCGTATTTTTCAAAAGGCTGGTGAATCCAGGGGTCGTCTGGGAGATAGTCGGCGTAGTAGTCAGGCTCGATGACCGAGCAAGCTTTCCACCAGATGACGGCGGTGCGAATTTCCTCAACATCAGCGGCAAAGTGCTGCTTCAGCCAGGGGATAGTTTCCCGGAGGGTGACACCAGAATCTACTAAGTCATCGACTAAGAGGACTTTGTTGCCTAACTTGGCGGTTGTCATCGTCACGGTGTGGGAGAAAGTAAGAGAACCCCGGACGCGATCGCCTGGGCCACCGTAAGAAGTGGTAGCTAAAATCGCCAACGGTTTGGAGTAAATCCGCGATAAAATATCACCCACCCGCAGACCGCCCCTTGCAAGGCAGACTATCTGGTTAAACTCCCAGTGGGATTGATAAATCTTCACCGCCAACTGTTCAATCTTTTGGTGGTAATCTGACCAAGAAACGTAAAGGTCTGCCATGAGGTGTGCGATTTCGATCTAATACTAAGTGGCGAGCCATTTATTTTATTATGAGCGCAAGCCATTATGAACAATTCTTCCCCCGAACACTATCCCCAACCAACTCCTGAAAATGACAAGCTGGACTTCAAAACAAAACTGGCTTATGGTGCAGGGGATTTAGGCCCAGCGATTACTGCCAATATTGCAGTATTTTTCCTGCTAATTTTCTTTACTAATGTCGCTGGTATCCCGGCGGGGTTGGCGGGTAGCATTCTGCTGATTGGGAAAATCTGGGATGCGGTTAACGATCCTTTTGTGGGGGTATTGACGGACAAAACGAAATCTCGTCGTTGGGGTCGTCGTCTTCCCTGGATATTTTATGGAGCTATTCCTTTTGGAATATTCTTTTTTTTACAGTGGATTGTACCGCGATTTAGCGGCGAACCAACAGCTCAAATGTGGGGGTTGTTTTGGTATTACGTGGCGATTGGGGTGTTGTCTCAGGTGTTTTACACCGTTGTGAATTTACCTTATACCGCACTTACTCCAGAACTAACTCAAGATTACAACGAACGCACCAGTCTTAATAGCTTTCGCTTTACTTTTTCCATTGGCGGTAGTATTTTATCGTTGATTTTAGCGAAAGTTATTTTTGAAAACATTGCTGACCGCCAGCAACAGTATCTCGTTTTAGCGGCAGTTTGTACAGTGGTTTCGGTTTTATCATTATATTGGTGCGTTTTCGGAATACGCGATCGCGTTATGTTTTTTGAACGAAGACGCACTGAAACTGAACAACCAGCATCTCTCCCAATTGGCGAACAGCTAAAAATCGTTTTCAGCAACCGCGCTTTTCTCTTTGTTATCGGTATCTATCTTTGTTCCTGGTTAGCTGTACAGTTGACAGCCAGCGTTATTCCCTACTTTGTCGTTAACTGGATGCGCCTCAAAGAATCAGATGTCCCAACTGTGCTTATTGGGGTTCAAGGTACCGCCCTTTTAATGCTATTTGTCTGGAGTGCTTTGAGTAAGAGATTTGGTAAAAAAGCTGTTTATTTTATGGGAATGAGCGTATGGATAATAGCACAAGCCGGACTTTTTTCCTTACAGCCTAATCAAATAGGTTTAATGTACCTTCTAGCGGTAATGGCAGGTTTCGGTATTTCCACAGCTTATCTCATCCCTTGGTCGATGATGCCAGATGTGATAGAACTCGATGAACTACAAACCGGACAGCGCCGCGAAGGGATTTTTTATGGTTTCATGGTTTTGCTGCAAAAATTCGGTTTAGCCTTCGGCTTGTTTTTGGTGGGAATGGCTTTAGAAACATCTGGCTTTAAAGAAGCTGTTCCGGGACAAAGTATGCTACCAGTACAACCAGATTCGGCGCTACAAGCTATCCGCTTTGCTGTTGGCCCTCTACCCATGATTTTTTTGATTTGTGGCTTAGTTTTGGCGTATTTTTATCCGATTACCCGCGAAGTTCACGCGGAAATCTTGCTGAAGCTGAAAGAACGCAAAAAAAGTTAGTAGCTAATTGCTAATAGCTCGTTCCTAGCCGACGGCTGGGAACTCGTTCCAGCCCCCTTACACCTAAAAAACTTACAGAGAATATAAGGCGGTCGCCTTAGTTTCCGGCTGGGAATGGCGGAGGCTAGGAAAGAGAAAATTTTTTATTTCAACTACTAGACTTTACTTTATTTTCTCTGATATAATAATTTCGATAAGGAAGAAGTATCTCGGAATATTTTATTAAATAATATTTCTATTATTTAATCTAGACATCTCAAAAAGTTAGCTGCGATACAAATTAAAAACTTTTTTGAAACTTTTTAATCCTTGCGCTGAGTATCAGCATCATCGATTAAGCTAAAAACTAATCGAAAGATAGCTAATCCCTACAAAATGCCCCATAATAATCACAACGCAGTTGAATTTGACAACGTTACCTACTCGGTAAACGGACGACCCCTGATATCAAATCTCACTTTCAGCATCCAGCAAGGTGAGACTCTGGTGTTACTGGGAAGGAGTGGCTGTGGCAAGACCACGACAATGAAGCTAATTAATGCCTTGCTGATGCCAACAAGCGGGGAAGTGAGGGTTGAAGGGATTTCGACCAGAGAATGGAACCCGATTAAGTTGCGGCGGCAAATTGGCTACGTAATTCAAGAAACTGGCTTGTTTCCCCATTTCACCGTAGAACGGAATGTAGGATTAGTGCCTGCACTGGAGGGATGGAAAAGCGATCGCATCCGCCAAAGAGCCTCGGAACTATTGCACCTAGTTGGCTTAGATCCCCAGAAATTTGCACCCAGATATCCCCACGAACTCTCAGGAGGACAAAGACAGCGCGTAGGCGTAGCACGCGCCTTAGCAGCAGATCCGCCAATTTTGCTAATGGACGAACCCTTCGGCGCACTAGATCCCGTCACCAGGTTGGAAATTCAGCGCGAAGTACGTCAATTGCAACAGCAACTGAGTAAAACAATTGTCTTTGTCACCCATGACATTCAAGAAGCATTTATTTTAGCTTCCAGAATTGGTTTAATGCACGAAGGACGCTTAGTAGTGCTGGGTACCCCAAGTGAATTTTTGCAATCAGAAGCAGACGAAGTTCGCGCCTACACTCAATGTTTGCAAGCTGGAAACCCAATTTTGGCTAATGGCTAATTGGTGAATAATACCCATTATCTATTACCACACTTAAAATAATGAATTTGAATAATTTTTTCAACTTGTATGGCGCTGAACTCTTTCAGTACACGCGGGAACATTTGTTCTTGGTAGGAGTTTCTATTGGAATTGCTATTTTGTTGGGAATTCCGCTGGGGATATTGTGTACTCGCACTAAATTCCACCAACTAATTTTAGGCTTTGCCAACGTCATGCAAACAATTCCCAGTCTGGCACTGTTTGGCTTTCTGATCCCGCTGCCATTGCTAGGAGGAATTGGTGCGCGTCCAGCGATTGTTGCCCTTGTACTATATTCCCTACTACCGATTATTCGCAACACTTACACAGGTATTATTAAAGTAGATCCAGCCATCCGCGAAGCTGGTAGAGGCATGGGAATGACAGATTGGCAGCTATTATTTCAAGTTGAGTTGCCGCTGGCTTTAGGCTTTATTTTATCAGGTGTACGGGTGGCAACAGTAATTTGTATTGGTGTGGCGACAATTGCTGCCGTAATTGGTGCTGGTGGATTAGGACAATTTATTTTCCGAGGCGTGGCAATCTTAGATAACAATTTAATTTTAGCAGGTGCGATTCCGGCGGCTTTAATGGCGTTGCTGGCAGATTTTATATTAGGATTGGTTGAGAATATTTTAACTATAAAAAAATGATTTTTAAGGGCGCAAAGGTCGAAAGAGAGGTACTTGTTAGATGCGAATTTTTAATTCTTATTTCTGCATTAGTTTACGTTCATTGGCGTTGAAATAAGGATTATGAAGCGATTTTTGTCTATAATTTGTCTGTTAGCGATCGCAGGTTGCAGCCATAACTCAAATCGGCGCATCGTCGTCGCCTCAAAGAATTTTACTGAGCAAATTATCCTGGGTGAACTTTTGGCGCAAGCAATTGAAGCCAAGACAGATTTGCAAGTTGATCGCCGTCTCTATTTGGGCGGTACCTTTGTTTGTCATCAAGCTCTAATTTCTGGACAAATTGATGCTTATGTCGAATATACTGGCACTGCCCTGACTTCGGTGCTGAAAGAAAAACCAAAGAGCGATCCCAAGGCTGTCTACAATCGAGTGCAACAAGCATATAACCAGCAGTACCAGCTGGAATGGACTCCACCTCTGGGTTTTAACAACACTTTCGCTATGATTGTCCGCAGCGAAGATGCCAAGGCGTTAAATATTCAAACTCTCTCCCAAGCTGCTAAGTTTACACCCAAGTGGCGGGCTGCTTTTGGCTTTGAATTCAGCGAACG
This sequence comes from Trichocoleus sp. FACHB-6, assembly GCF_014695815.1. NCBI lineage: Bacteria > Bacillati > Cyanobacteriota > Cyanophyceae > Leptolyngbyales > Trichocoleusaceae > Trichocoleus > Trichocoleus sp. FACHB-6. Next base: position 85,505 of record NZ_JACJOY010000102.1, on the reverse strand, counting down.
CCCAGATGGGTTTCCGGGTTTAGCCAAAACTTATGGGATAAAGTTAGCACAGCCGCCTCTGGTGATGGATTTGGGGCTAATGTACCAGTCAATAAAACAAAAGCAGGTGGATTTAGTTGCTGGGAATTCCACTGATGGACTCATCGACAGCTTGAATCTGGTGGTGCTGGAGGATGACAAAAACTATTTTCCCCCTTACGAAGCTGCGCCAGTGGTACGACAGGAAGCTTTAGCACAACACCCGGAGTTACGTCAAGCTCTGCAACAGCTGGGCGGACTAATTTCTGAGAAAGAGATGCGAAGGCTGAATTACCTGGTAGATGGGGAACGGCGGGATGTGAAACAAGTTGTACGGGAATTTTTGCGATCGCAGGGTTTGTCAAAGAACAGTAACAAATAGATGGGACAAAAGCTGAAAATATAGAAATCCGTTTGTTACTATAAACAGGGTTTTTGCAAGGGTAACGATACGAACAGAACAGTATTGACTACTAAAACACCAATTACATCAAAAAATTTCAGCAGTTGCGTCAAACTATTTAAAAGAGTTTAAGAGACAGAAGCTGATGATAATTGAGAAGGATGAACTGCTGGAGCGATATGCCGCAGGGGAACGCAATTTTAAAGGGGGAGACTTAATTGGAACTTCCCTAAAAGGCACGAATTTAAGCGGAGCCAACTTTCATGAAGGTTCTCTGAGTGAGGTGGATCTCAGTGGAGCGAATCTCAGCGAAACTGCTTTCATGGAAGCATCCCTGAGTGGGGCGAATTTGAGTGGGGCGAATCTGGGCGGAGCAAATTTGAGCGGAGCAAATTTGTTTCAGGCAAATCTCAGAGGTGCAAACTTGACAGGGGCAAACTTGAAAATGGCAGATTTGACGGAGGCAGATTTAACTGGGGCAAATCTGGAAGGGGCAAATCTTTGGGGTGCTTTCTTAACGGGCGCTAAATTAAACGATGCCAATCTGCCCAAAAATGTATCTCCGTAAATTTACTGACGAATCGGAATTTTAATGATAAACTCGGTTCCCTGTGCTGGTGCAGAAATGCACTCGATTTTGCCATTGTGTTTTTCAACAATGATTTGATAACTGATTGACAACCCCAAACCTGTGCCTTTGCCTGTGGGTTTCGTGGTATAAAAGGCTTCAAAAATCCGGCAGCGTACTTCTTCAGTCATTCCAGGGCCATTGTCGATAATCCGAATCGCCACTTGATTGTCGTTTAGCACTTCGGTAGAAATCCGAATTGTAGGGACTGGGAACTGGGGACTGGGGACTGGGGACTGGGATGAGGATTGGGGATTAAGGGCTGAACAGGGGGAATGGGAATGGGAATCCTCGCAATTCCCTGTTAGTGCTTCCAAAGCGTCAATCGCATTCGAGATGAGATTCATAAACACTTGGTTAAGGAGTCCGGCGTAACACTCTACTACTGGCAACTCGCCGTATTCTTTAACAACGTTAATCCCTGAATATCCGCCTCTGGCTTTTAATCGACTGTGGAGAATCAGCAGCGTACTGTCAATGCCTTCGTGAATATCGACTGTCCGCATCTGCGGTTCGTCAATCCGGGAGAAGTTTCGCAGCGAGTGGACAATTTGCTGGATGCGATCGCTACCCATTTGCATCGAAGACAGAGTTTTGGGAAAATCTGAAATTAGGAAATTTAGATCGATAGCCTCGACTTCTTCTTTAATTTCTGGCACTGGTTGAGGATAATGTTTCCCGTAGAGCTGTAGCAGGTTTAACAGATCCTGGGCATATTGATTTGCATAGCTGAGATTGTTGCAAACGAAGTTGACTGGATTGTTAATTTCATGGGCAACACCAGCAACTAACTGCCCTAAATTTGAAAGTTTTTCGTTCTGAATCAGAAGGCTCTGAGTTTCCTGAAGTTCGCACAGGGTAAGCTGAAGTTGAGTGGCTTGTTCTCGGAATTTTGCTTCTGATGCCTTTAGGTTCGCCTGGGCTAATTTTCGCCCTGTGATATCGGTGACGAAGCCTTCACAGAAAAGTAATTTACCATCCTTGTCGCTTACTGCCCTCGCGTTTTCGGAAATCCAAATAATGCTGCCATCTTGGCGATAAATCTGAGATTCAAACTCACTCACATACTCGCGTTCTTGCAGTAAACTCAGGAATTCGTCACGACGAGTTGGATCTACATACAGCTTGTGCTTGATGTCAGTAAGACTTTCTATCAGTTCCTCTGGTGAAGCGTAACCGTAAATCTTAGCCAGCGCTGGGTTAGCACTGATGTAACGCCCGTCTGGTGTTGTCTGGAATATCCCCTCGATAGCGTTCTCAAAAATGCTGCGATACTTTTCCTCAGCTTGCCGCAGCGCCTCTTCTACTAGACGGCGTTCAGCAATTTGATTTGCCAATTCTCGATTAGCCTGCTGTAACTGCATAGTTCGCTTGAGGAGGCTTTTCTGGATTTTTTTCCAACGCTCTACCCACGTGGGAACATCGGCTGACGAATTGTCACGGCATAGGAACATGGCAGGTCTTTAGAGATGAGTGGCCCCACACCCCAGTATCTGTCTCTACGGGAAAATACGGAGTGATGTTTCTCTCTTGAATCATGTGATTTTTAATGTCATCATTTTGTGATATACATCAGCTTGTTTGGTGACATAAATCGCTGAAAATACGGAGACAATTGCTGTAACTGGAAGCAGCGTTTTTCAGTCAATAGTGATGTGGGGAGCAAAAATAGTTTTGAAAACCTTTAGTCTCGCTGGCGCGATCGCAATTCTGGCTCTCGCTGTCGATATAGCGGCTCTAGCTGCCCGCTTGACAAATTGGCGATTTGACCCATCCTTAAATCAGTTGGAAGTGACTGTGGATGAGGGAACGACACCGCGGTATTTCCTACTAACTCAACCGCCTCGGATTGTTCTAGATTTACCCGATACCGAGTTGGGAAGCGTGGAAACTCAACAATCTTATACAGGACTGGTGCGGCAAATTCGGGTTTCCCGCTTTCAGGCTGGTGTCACCCGAATTGTGATGGATCTGTCGCCAGAGGTGGTGTTGACACCGCAACAGGTGCAATTGCAACAGGTGGGAGGCGATGCCCTACAAGGGCGACCTCTAGAAGGGGTTCGCTGGGTGTTGCGTCCCCTAATTTCTGGAGTTCAAACCGCAGCGCCTGAAGGCAGCACGCTTCCCCCTGCTAACTTTTTCGGAAGCGATCGCGCTGGTGTGGTGAGCGTACCGCCTCTGAACCCGACAAGCACCGGATCTAACTTGCCAACCGGAACGCTTCCCCCAGCGAGATTTTCGCCTAATAGTAACGTCTCAGTCAGCGTTCCTCCCCTGCAACGGGAAACAGCACCAACACCACTGAGGGAGTCTCAAACTTCTGTCACCAGAGTGGTTGAATTTGGTCAACCGCTGCCAACACCGAAAACCGCCTCACCTGTGCGCGAAAGTAGAACAGAAGAGTCCTCAAACCTACCATCGCTAGAAATTGATGCAGGGGCACCTGTACAGAGGCGATTGGCGTATGTCAACCCAAATGTGATGCTGCCGTCTGGAAGCGAGCTGATTTTAAGATATCCGGGAGATAAGATATTAAAATTGCAGGCTGGTTCCTCAAGGCAAGAGGTGTTGCTGCTACAGGAAGAAATACTCGACAAAGCTGGCAATATAATTTTCCCAACTGGCACGCAGGTAATTGGGCGCTTTGAGAGCGACCGGAGTGGCAGTCGCTTCATTGTCCAAGCCATTTCTCTCGGCGGACGTAACATTCGCCTAACAGCGCGATCGCCACTTTTGCGACGCGCTCGACAGGTCCCCGAAAACAGTATCGTACCAAATCAAATCCTACAAGTTAAGTTAACCAAGGATTTGCGATAAAGTTGTATTTTTTTTGCTAATGGCAATTAAAAATTAGCCATTAGCCATTAGCCATTAACCTTCTAGAATTTATTTGTTTCCGGTGCTGCTGGGCCTGCTCCCGGCTGATTCAGGAAGAAGTTTTTAGCGCCATCGTTCTGATAGATGCAGCGGATATCGGGCGTACCCTCTAGAGCGCCTGTGTAGCCAAAGGTGTTCATCCGGTTCTTGCAATCCCGCACCTGATCCGATGTCACCAAATTTCTTTGCTCCAGAATAGACCAGTTATTGCTACGCAAGACACAACCGGGACGCATATTCGGCTGAGAAACATAGACATTGAAGGGATTCAACGTTACATAGACGCGGGTATCCATGACCATAGCACTAGCTCCATACTGTACGCAAAGCTCAGGATTTGGTGCAGCGCGGTCAATAAAATCGCGAGATGCCACGTTTTCTGGAGTAAACGTCGCTGTGGAGCTAAAGCCAATCCCCACCCCAATTCCCAAAATAAACACGCCAGCAATGATGGCGATGGAAGTGTAATTGAAAGGGGATGATTTAGAAGCTTTAGGGGCAGTATAGGGGTCAGAGGTAGGGTATTTAGATTTACGTTTCATCGTCGGTTAGGTAATTTTACCAAACTTAGTAGGGAGCGATCGCACTGTTCTTCTTTTCCTAGTATGACTAGAGATGCAAGGATGAGGTATTACTCCTCCTCTTCCTGGCTTCTGCTTTCCCTCAACAGTTGGGAATAGGCATGGGCGACATCTTTCATAGTTTGATACTCTTGTTTAAGCCGTTGGTACTGCGAATCAAAAGCCATCTGCGAGACTTGAAGACTATCCGGATTATATTCAGCAACTTGAACTCCGATTAAAGCTTCTCTAATTAAGCGAACATATATCTTTTGTAACTGTTCGGCTTTTGAAAGCAATTTTTCTACCTCTTTTAATGCTCTGTCATAAGTATCAATTTGGACTGAATATACATCAGAAGTTGATACTAAATTTGCTAAATTATTAATCTTACTATATTGCTGCTCAAGTGCTGACATCTCAGGCTCTATTTGCCAATGTTCTTTAATAATAGGAGCCAATTCTTTTATAGTAGTTAGCTTGGGATCGTTGGTTTTGGATATGGGAGCAATTGCCTGCACATCCTTCAGGTCATGCCAGGAATAAATGTACTCAACATCACCATTCTGCGTCAGTCTGGGAAAGACTATTTGCACTCGATTCTCCCGCCTAACCATCAAAGGAATTCCATAATTTTTTAGAGGTAGATTGGGATATTTTTGTTCGGCACCTTTCACCAAAACCACAAGGCTGCTTTTAATTTGTTTAATTTTGGTTCTACGTTGCTCAGTAATAATGTAAGCAAGTGCCAAAATTAAGAATATGAAAAAGATTATCAGAAGTCTTGTCATCAGTGCGATCGCTCCAGCGGTTACTTTCCGTGAGAGTGGGCGTTGTTTTATTTTTACCGATTTTGCCCTTGGTTGACGAGTGGGGATTGGGCATTGGGAATTGGGGATTGGGCATTGGGAATTGGGGATTGGGAATTGGGAATTGGGGAAGAGGAAAAAGTCTTACCTAGTCCCTAGTCCCCAGCCCCCAGTCCCTAGTCCCCAGTCCCTAGCCCCCAGCCCCCAGCCCCTATATCTCCAGTCGGTTGAGCGTTTGAGAAATGTAAAGTAGAAATTAAGAAACTCTCTCAATTGGCTGGCATCTGTGAAATCACAAGCGTCCCATAATTTGGGCAAAACCTTGAAAAGCTCCCAGTTTCAGACCCTGATCGCCGACACTCTCACCGTATTTTGGGGGGATTGGTTAGATTTACGAGTTAGGATTCTGCCTGTGGCGGCATCTGGACTGGTATCGCCTTTAATATACATTCTGGCTTTTGGCTTAGGGCTGGGTAGCTCCATTAAGCCTGGTGCAGGAATTAGCAGCAACTACAATAACTACTTAGAATTTATGCTGCCGGGGATGGTGGCGCTATCATCAATGGTGATTAGCTTCACTGGTACAACGTTTTCCATTTGTGGAGAACGCCTCTACACAAAGACGTTTGAGGAAATGCTGCTGGTTCCCGTACATCCTCTAGCTTTGCACTTGGGCAAAATGCTCGCGGGAGTGGTGCGGGGGTTATTGACGGCTGGTGCTGTAATTGTGGTGGCGGTGCTATTTACCGGAAAAATTTGGAGTTTTTTGAACCCGTTGTTTCTGCTATTGGTGGTGCTGAATTGCGCTGTATTTGCCGGGTTGGGTGTGATTGTCGGGTTGAGCGTGCGATCGCTTGAAGCTGTCGGTCTGTACAATAACTTTTTAATCATTCCCATGTCGTTTTTGGGAGCGACTTTTTTCGATCCTGCCACTCTCCCCGCAGCCCTGAAGGTAATTGTCTATTTCCTACCCTTAACTTATACCAGCATTGGCTTACGCGCTGCTGCCTATTTCCCAGTGTCCCAGTTTCCCTGGTACGCAATACCAGTTTTGCTGGTGGCTGCGATCGCGCTTTCCTTCGTCGGTGCTTATCAATTTGCTCACCAACAAGATTAATAGTAGGGTGAAGCGATCGCTTCAAGGGTGGTTTACTGTAGCTTATTCATCTCTACGATTTAGCGCTCTTACACTCTGAGAATCTTGTGACACAATCAGTTGGGGATCGCTTTGAAGGGCGTTATTAGAGCTATCGGGATGTTGTATTTTAGCAATGCGGGGAAGGAAGGCTTGCAGTGCATACCAATTTTCCACTTGAGCGATCGCTTGCTGTGAGTTCTTAATGTCCTTAGGACTGCTGGATGTAGCCAATTCAGCAAGGGTAGCGATCGCGCCATTTTCCCACATCATGTGCGACCCATCTATCAACCGATCGGAGTTGTTGATCCCCTTGGGGTAGCTTTGCCTTCTGCCAAGCGTTCCCACATCGGTAATGGAACAAAAAGATATTACCGTTGCTGCTGCCACGGTTCCAAGAGTAATTAACGCGGCGGCTGCGGTATTTACTGAGAGTTGTTTAATAAACATTGAGTCGCACCCTTCAATTGCTCTAGCAAAGAGCTATGTGTGCAAATTCTCCCTTAGTTCCACGCTTCAAAGCTTCAGTAAATATACTGATTTTTAAGTAAAGCCTATTCGTATTAGTTGTATTTTTTAGTTTTATTTGTTGTATTTGTTTCCCTATTTCAAGCTATTGAACGCTTGCAGAAAGTGACATATTGGTATAAGTAAAACAAAAATTAGTTGTGAAAAAAGAAGCGATCGCGCGTTCCCGCTGAGCAATTTACTCACCAGCAAGACTAAGTAATTTAGTAGGGCTAGGTATTGCTCTCTTGACTTAATTTCTCAGCTAACTAGAATAGCTTCAAAAAGTTCGACAAGTTTTAAGTCCGAAAAAACTTGTAAATAGCGGTACTTTTCTAGCTTTTGCTTGCTTTCAGGGAAAAAGATACCAAGCCCCGAAAAATTTTTATATTCTGGAGGGGAGCCAAGTAACTTGCCATCTTTTTTCACTTTATGAATGATTGAATTGTTTAAAAAATAAATAAACTCATCACATTTTTGTTGATTTGCGCCCGACTGCTTAGTGATGGTTTGAAAAAAGGAGACAACATCGACGAACCGATCTCCCATATAATTGTAACTTATCAGGTTACTCAGATTTATAGTCTTTATATTAGCTGACAGAACTGTATCTATAAGCGGATTAATTTTTGCGGATAGGTTGCTAATATCGCTATTATTTATAGATGTGTAGCTATGGTACATATCAAAAGGTTCAAACTCCATAATCTTTTCGGCTAGTTGTCCTCCATTAATTTCTGGCTTACGCCCCAAAAAGCTAAACAATTGCTCGTAATAATAATTGGGAGCGCCTAGCAGTAATTGGGAAGAAAGAGTGTACTTAGCTGTATTTCGAAAAGTATAGTTTACTTCAATAGTTCCCTTATTGCAATTTTGAAAGAAAACTAACTCCACCCGTTTGCCTACTTGCTGATTAAAATTTGCGATAATATCACTCAATTTTTGGATATTCATCCATTTAGTTTTTGAAGCCAAGTCTGGTTCAGGGTGTCCATCTGGGCTTATTTCATCCAAACGACCCCCATGCCCTAAAAAAACAATCGCCCACTTTTTAGCTTGAAATTGTAAATTAGCCCAGTTGAGGTATTCGGCAAAAACTTCTTCGCTTCCGCTGTTAGCAGCATTTAATTTATGAGTAAATATATTTCCTTGCGTAATAACATTTCTTGAAAGTTTTTTATCTCCAATTAAATCGGATTGTACTGCTAAAAGAATATTGTCACTTTTTACACCTTTCGTAAGCATATCAATAATAGGAGTGCCGAAGATTGAGAGGTCATTATCATAGGGCATCCAATATAAAAAAATCCAATCATAGAGCCGCTTGTTGCTCATACTTGTAGCAATAATATCTGTCTGCTTTTGATTGAGTAACATCAGGTTCGCTAAAAAGGAAGCGCTACCTAACGCTGAATACTGAAAGAATTTTCTGCGCCTCATAGAGCTGGTAATTTACTGATTGTCTATGAATGGTTCGATGCTAACCTCTGCAAAGGAACTCGCAAGAGCAAGCGATCGCTCTTTTCCTCGCTGGTTCTTACCAATTCGCAACGCTTCAAAACTCGGCTTATATAAGAAACCGGGTTTTGAGACGCGATAAATGCGCGTTTCTAAACAAAAATCAGCTTATGGACTAAAACGCGCCCAGCAACTTATAGATAATAGAGTTGATAATGCTGAGTGCAATTGAGCCTATCAACGCACTCAAAATTCCCCAGCGCAAGCGAAATCCATGTACTAAATAAGCAGCTAAACCAAAGATAATCGCGTTGAGTACAAAGAGGAAAAGACCTAAGTTAGGATGGTAATTGGCAAAGACAAAAAGAAAATAACTGGACGGACTAACGCATTCAGAAGTCCAAAAACTGCTGCTAAAATGAGGGCTTTGGGAAAAGTGTCAATTTCAACACCGATTGGTAATTTGGAAATTGATAAACAAGCTAACAGCAGTGACTAGCCAAGCAACCAGAAGCGAAACAATATCCATCTTTTGTGTCTCCGGGGCGTAAATAACCTAGACATTAAAACGGAACAGCATCACATCGCCTTCCTTGACAATATATTCTTTACCTTCACTGCGAACTAAGCCTTTTTCCTTCGCAGCATTCATGGAACCAGTTGCAACTAAATCTTCATAGGCGACAGTCTCCGCCCGGATAAAACCGCGCTCAAAATCTGAGTGAATCACACCTGCTGCTTGAGGCGCTGTCATTCCCGCTGTAATTGTCCAGGCGCGGCTTTCTTTCGGGCCAGTGGTAAAGTAAGTACGCAAGCCTAAAAGTTCGTAAGTGGCGCGAATTAGAGATTTCAATCCGCCTTCTTCAACGCCAAGAGATCCGAGAAATTCAGCTTTATCTTCTTCTGGTAATTCGACTAATTCCGCTTCCACTTGGGCAGAAACAATTACGACTTGGGCATTTTCTTGGGCCGCAATTTGCCGCACTTGCTCCACATATTCATTACCAGTAGCTAAGTCATCCTCAGACACATTCGCAGCATAAATAATTGGTTTGCCAGTGAGCAATCCTAATCCTTTGAGCGCTTCAGATTCTTCTTCATTTAAGTCAGCCCGCCGCGCTGGTTTGCCCTCATTTAATAAAGCGCCCAATTTTTCTAAAGCAGCAAGCTCAATTTGTCCTTCTTTGCTGGTACGCGCAGCTTTGCGGGTGCGCTCAATTCGTCGCTCAACTTGGGATAAATCTGCTAAAGCTAACTCCAAATTGATGATGTCAATATCTCGCGCTGGGTCAACAGAGCCGGCAACGTGGATAATGTCATCATTCTCGAAACAGCGCACCACATGAACTATGGCATCAACTTCTCGAATGTGGGATAAAAATTGATTACCCAGTCCTTCCCCCTGGCTAGCGCCTTTCACTAAACCAGCAATATCGACAAATTCAACTCGCGTCGGTACAATTTGCACCGAGCTGGAAATATTAGCCAGGGCGTTTAACCTTTCATCTGGCACAGAAACGACACCGACATTGGGTTCGATAGTGCAAAAAGGGAAATTGGCAGCTTCTGCCTTGGCGTTGGCAACCAAGGCGTTGAATAAGGTTGATTTTCCGACGTTGGGAAGTCCGACAATTCCGGCTCTTAGCATTTTGAATTTAATTTGACGATTAGCAGGGTAGAGACTGGGTGAAATTTTTTCAGACAGGTTCAGGAATCGTTTGAGGAATTGTCCCTGGAACAGTCTGAGGAATCGGCGCTGGCACTGGTTCTGGTACTGGCCCCGGAACAGGCTGGGGGATGGGTGCTGGCACTGGTTCTGGGGCTGGGCCCGGGATGGGTTCTGGGACTGGGGACGGGCTAGGAATGGGATCGGGTATTGGCGAGGGGATGGGATTACCTGGTTGGGGAATCGGGTTAGGGACGGGATTAATCATGCGATCGCCTCCAATTACTGAACCCTCTTAAAATAGGTAAAAACTAATAACATCACATCCCCCTGAGTAACTACATCGCCTGACCCTCCTGATTAAATATTAATCAAACAGCATCCAAATTCAATACTTTAGCAGGTATCGACGCATCAACATTAGCACTTGACGCTGGTTAAATTGTTAGGCAGAAAGGATATATCTTAAAGCCGCAGCCAACCAACTGCGGCAGAAATCACATCGATTAACAAGAAAGTTAGCGCATGGATTTTGTACCAGGGTCTCAAATCACCACGCCATTAGTGGATGCCATTCAGGAGTGCGCTACTAAGCATCATGCTCCCTTTTATACGCCGGGACACAAGCGGGGGCAGGGCATTTCCCAGCCTTTGGCTGATTTATTAGGTTCAGCGGTGTTTCCCGCAGATTTGGCAGAATTGCCAGAATTAGATAATTTGTTTGCTCCAGAAGGCGTTATCCAAAAAGCCCAAGAACTCGCGGCGGCGGCGTTTGGCGCAGAACGTACCTGGTTTTTGGTGAATGGTTCCACTTGTGGGGTGATGGCGGCAATTTTAGCCACCTGTAACCCTAGGGACAAGATTATCCTGCCTCGGAATATCCATCAATCGGCTATCCACGGCTTAATCGTTTCGGGTGCAATCCCAATTTTCCTGAATCCAGAATACGACCCCGATTCCGATATTGCTCACAGTATCACCCCTGTGGCAGTTGCAGCCGCCTTGAAGCAGCATCCAGACGCTAAGGCAGTGATGATGGTTTATCCGACTTATTATGGTGCTTGCGGGGATGTGAAAGCGATCGCGCAAGTGTCCCATCAGCACGGTATCCCCCTATTGGTAGACGAAGCCCACGGCGCTCATTTTGCCTTTCACCCAGATTTGCCCGCCTCAGCCTTATCAGGCGGGGCAGATTTAAGCGTTCAATCGACTCACAAGGTACTGGGGGCACTAACTCAAGCATCCATGCTGCACGTTCAGGGAAACTTAGTAGATAGCGATCGCATCAGCATTGCCTTACAACTTTTGCAGTCTAGCAGCCCTAGCTATCTACTCCTAGCTTCCCTCGACGGGGCAAGGCAGCAAATGGCAATACACGGAAAACCGCTGATGACGAGAACCTTGCAACTAGCTAATCACGCAAGAACCAAAATTAGCAAAATTCCCGGATTATCAGTTCTAGAATCCTCAAATACCCCTGGTTTTGTTGCCTTAGATACAACGCGGTTGACTGTCAGCGTTTCTGGTTTAGGCGTGACTGGATTTGAAGCTGATGAAATTCTCCATCACAAGCTAGGCGTTACCTCTGAGTTGGCATCGCTGCAACATCTGACCTTTATTATCAGTTTGGGGAACACCCAGACAGATATAGACGGTTTGGTGTGCGCCTTCCAAACTTTAGCCGAGAAACACCCACAAACTACTGCCAACTCCTATCTGGATGTATTCACCAGATGGAAAGCAGAATACCTGCAAATTCATCCCTCATCCTTTATCATTCATCCTTACCTCTCCCCCCGCGAAGCCTTCTTCTCCCAAACAGAAACGCTTCCTGTGGAAAAGGCTGTAGAACGCATTAGTGCAGAGATAATCTGCCCGTATCCCCCTGGAATCCCCGTTTTGATGCCTGGAGAAGCGATCGCCCCCGCAGCTTTGGACTACCTGCAACAAATTGTTACTTTAGGTGGAAGCATTACAGGTTGTACCGATTCCAGTCTCAAAACACTAAAGGTTGTGCGAAAGTAGAGACGTTGAATGCAACATCTCAAAAGGTGTCTCTGAATTGTTCCTATGCCGTCTCCAATGTGGCCTTATGTTACTCCTGGTATCCCCGATGACCTGTTCGAGAGGTTGCCGGGGATACCCCTGAGTAAACGAGAGGTGCGGTTGCTTTTGTTGTCCCTCCTCAGACTTAAACAAGATTCTGTGTTGTGGGATATTGGTGCAGGCACCGGAACGATCCCAGTGGAAACTGGTTTGCTGTGTCCTAAAGGTAAAATTGTGGCAATAGAAAGGGATGAGGACGTGGCGAATTTGATTCGTCGCAACTGCGATCGCTTCGGAGTCCGCAATGTGGAAATTATCGAAGGTAGCGCCCCAGAGTGTCTAAAAAATTTACCTATTCCACCCCACCGGGTTTGCATTGAGGGCGGACAACCGATCAAAGACATCCTGAAAGTAGTCTGGCAATACTTGCAACCCGAAGGCAGAGTAGTTGCCACAGCTGCTAATCTAGAAAGTCTCTATGCCATCTCCGAAGGTTTCGCAGAGTTACAAGCCCGGAATATTGAGGTAGTTCAGTCTGCTGTTAACCGTCTGGAAACGCGAGGGGTTCATCAAACCTTTGCCGCAGTCGATCCGATTTTTATTCTCAGCGGGGAAAAGTTGGATTGAAGATTTTCAGGCGACTAATGGCAATATTCAAAGGCGAGTTAGGGCTGAAGAATTATCGTTAAGATCCATACCAGAAGGGATTGATTTTTTAGTCGCAACAAAGCGATCGCTTTCACAAAGATGAATAAGGGTGAGAATTGCCAGCATCAATCGCCCAAATCCGCTACGGATAGGCTAAAGTGTGCAAAAGTAATTCTTAATCTTATTAAATTTCTATTAACCTCCTCGCTGGGGTCAAGAGAGAACGCGCCTTATGCCTTGGTCTCGAATTTTTAGTGGAATAGTAGCGATCGCCTTGGCCCTCTCCATGCTGATCTTTGGAGGATGGTTCTTTACAGCTGGTCTGTGCATCATCATTTATCTCGGTCAGTTAGAGTATTTTCAGTTAACGCGAGCCAAAGGCATTGTCCCAGCCGCCAAAACCACATTGGTAGTAAGTCAGGTTTTGTTACTCACAGCTGCACTCGCACCGGATCTGACAGATGCCATGTTTTCCTTAGCAGGAACCTTAATTTGTTTTTACCTGCTATTTCAGCCCAAACTTGCCACAATTGCCGATATTTCCGCCTCAATTTTAGGTTTATTCTACGGCGGCTACCTGCCCAGCTACTGGGTGCGGCTGCGCGTTGGACTCGCCCCCGCGATCGCCAACGCCGAACCCTTCAATGGCTCCCTGAGTGCTGACTGGCACCAAATCAGCAGTCTCCCCCAAGGCTTGACAGCAACACTACTGGCATTTGGCTGTATTTGGGCAGCTGATATTGGTGCTTACATCTTCGGCAAGTTCTTTGGTCGCACCCGCCTCTCCGACATTAGCCCGAAAAAAACTGTCGAAGGTGCTGTTTTTGGAGTAATCGGCAGCGTAGCAGTGGCGGTAGCTGGGGCTTGGTATCTTGAGTGGCCCGTTTGGCAACTGAGTGGTTTCGCCTTAGGGCTGCTGATTGGTATTGCCAGTCTACTAGGAGACTTAACTGAGTCGATGATGAAGCGAGATGCTGGCGTAAAGGACTCCGGGCAACTAATTCCCGGTCACGGCGGCATTTTAGATCGGGCTGATAGTTACGTTTTCACCGCGCCTTTGGTTTACTATTTCGTCACCCTGTTGTTACCTGTTCTAGAGAAGTAGGGCTGGGGACTGGGGGCTGGGGACTGGGGACTAGGGACTGGGGACTGGGTAAGATTCTTGCCAATTCTCAATTCCCAATTCCCAATTCCCAATTAAGGAATTACAGTAATGCCGCCGCGACAAATCAGCCGACCTTGACTCAAAGTTAATTCCTGAATATCGACTTCTTTGCCCAAATCTATTTTGAATCCTTCCTCAGCTTGCACCAACTTTTGCTGGATCTCGATACAAGGGTTAACCAGTAACAGTTCATGGGGGCTGGCTAGCTGGAGATCGGTACGAAGCACGAAAGGCTTGGTGTAATTAGTAGCGTCTGTAAGGGTACCACTGAGAGTCAGACACTCAGGCTCAATAGTAATTTGTTGCCAATTGATTTGCTGGTCTTCTAAGATATCAGCTGGGTGCATATGAAAAGCCGCCAAGAGCAGTGTCCCTAGTAAATCAGTTAAAGCCGTGGCTAATAAGGGTGCATCAAGAGAAGCTTTCAGGTCTGCTTCTTCTAACAACAGTTCACCGGAAACTGGGATTGGTTCGAGAAGGCGCAAGGGCTTTCCTTTGAGAACTTGACCCAGATTGATGCGAATGTTTTCTCCGACTAGGTGAATTTGAGACAGATGCAGCCCTTGATAGATGGCACGGCTGGCAGAGATCGCTACTTTGGGAATATAACCAGAGAGGATTTGGCGATCGCCCCCGGAGATTTTGACGCTCAGATCACCAATCGCAGATACTTGCGATCGCAACCACACCCGGCAAGCCGGGGACAACACAGAGCTAATAATCCGGCTTTGCTGCTTAGTAATCAATGGCATTCTTCCTGTAATATTTGTACATAGTATAGCCAGTGGTCGATTTTAGATTGAAGAAAAGGCGATTTATTCTAAATCCCAGATCCTAAATCCAAAATAGTCTACCGGGGCATCGCCTCGGCTGGCTTTACCCTAAACCCTTACCCAGTCAGTGCATAAATCTTACCTATGGCCGAAAGGCTACAAAAAATTCTTTCTCAAAGGGGTATTGCCTCACGCCGCCAAGCAGAGAAAATGATTCTCGAAGGGCGCGTGCGGCTTAATGGTACTGTTGTTCATCTGGGGCAAACAGCGAATCCAGAACAAGACCACATCGAAGTAGATGGCATTATAGTTCCCCCCCATCGTCCTGGGATGCTGTATTTTCTACTTTACAAACCCGCCGGGGTCGTTTCTACTTGCCGCGATCCCCAAAATCGCCGCACCGTTCTCGATTTATTGCCTCTGCACCTGCGAGAAGGTAAAGGACTACACCCTGTAGGACGCTTAGATGCTGACTCTACAGGAGCATTGCTGCTTACCAATGACGGTGAAATGACGCTGCGTCTGACCCATCCTCGCTATCACCTCCCGAAAACATATCAGGTTTGGATTCAGGGTCATCCTCCAGAGAGCGTACTTGACAACTGGCGTCAGGGTGTTATTCTGTCTGGGCAAAAGACTTTACCCGCACCTGTTCGGGTACTGGAAAAGCGGGATTCTCAAACCCTGCTGGAAGTCGTTCTGACAGAGGGGAGAAACCGCCAGATTCGACGTATTGCCGAGCAACTAGGCTATCCTGTCATCCATCTCCATCGCATCGCGATAGGTCCGATTCATTTAGAACGGAAAGGAAAGTCAATGTTCCCCGGTACTTATCGTCTTTTAGAAGATTTTGAAATTACTTTTCTCAAAAACCAAGTCAACTTAACATCAATAGAAGTGCCAGCAGACATCAAGGAGCGCCGTGTATGAAGGAGAATCCACTCAATGTTCAGCAGCAACAAGTCGAGAAGCTGAAAGAGCTTGGGTCTCACCTCCGCCAATTCCGTCAGGAGCAGTCGCTTTCCCTAGAGGAGGTTGGGGAAAAGACCCGGATTCAGGTTCGTCTGCTGAGGGCAATTGAAGAAAGTCATTGGGCAATATTGCCAGAGCCTGTCTATATTAAGGGGTTTATCAAGCGGTATGCTGAGGCGTTGGGAATGAACGGTGCCGAATTCTCCCGCGACTTCCCCACAGGGCCTGTTTTCCAGTTCATTAAGCCTACCTGGCAGCGTTTGCCATCAGCTCAACTGCGACCGGTTCATCTTTACTTGCTGTATGTGTTTCTGGTCATTGGCGCGGTGAATGGCTTGTCCTACTTCGTAAATCGTTCTGCCTTAGAAGTGAGTAGTAATAGCGAATCCTTCCGGCGTTCAATAGAGCAGCAGGAAGGAGTTGACAAAGTAGTCCAGATAAATTCAAATTCGCCAGAAGAAAAGTCTGGGCCGCTGATCCCCGCTGTCTTGAGCAGTTCCAGTCAAAACGGTAAGCCAGTACGTGTTGGTGTTACCGTGAAATCCGATTCTTGGATTCGGGTGGTAGTGGATGGCAAGACCCAGTTTGAAGGAACGCTCCCCCAAGGTACTCAGCGCACTTGGGTGGCGGAGGAGAAATTAATTGTCAGAGCAGGAAATGCGGGTGCTGTCCTCATCGCTGTTAACGATGAAAAGGCAAAGAAACTGGGAGATCCCGGTAAAGTTCGGGAAGTAACCTTTGCCGCCAATTCCAAGTCTTGAGATTTAGAGTTTTGAGTTTTAAATAAACTCAAAACTCTAAAGCCGGAGCAACTTGTGCTTGGCAAAACTCATCAGTCTTTAATGGGGGCGCGACCAAAAAGTTCAGTAAGCGATTTCAAGCGATCGCTTACTTCATTATTCACCGCCTCTGACCGATACCGCCACCCCCAATTTCCCTCAGCTTTACTGGGAAAATTCATTCTGGCATCGTTGCCCAATCCCAAAATATCCTGAAAGGGAATAATCGCCTGATTTGCCACAGAACTCATCGCTAGCCGGATAAAATCCCAGTGGATGCCTTCCGGACTAATGCAACCTAAATAACGCAGCACCCTATCCCTTTCATAATCTGACAATTGATAGAACCAACCCACCGTAGTGTCATTGTCGTGGGTGCCAGTATAAACTAAGCAGTTGCGCGGATAGTTAAATGGCAAAAAGCCATTGCCTGCATCGGAACCAAAGGCAAACTGCAAAATTTTCATCCCCGGAAATTCAAATTTGTCTCGCAGTGCCTCTACCTCTTCTGTAATTACGCCCAAATCCTCAGCAAGAATGGGTAGCTTGCCTAACTTCTCATTCAGAACTTCAAAGAAAACATCTCCAGGCGCTTCAATCCACTCCCCACTCAAGGCAGTTTCTTCACCCGCCTTCACCGCCCAATAAGCTTGAAACCCCCGGAAGTGGTCAATCCGAATGATGTCCACATAATCCAGCAACGACTCAAAACGCTGCACCCACCATTTAAAGTTTTGCTTCTCCAATTCCTCCCAGTTATAAACTGGGTTGCCCCACAACTGACCTGTCGCGCTGAAGTAATCCGGCGGGACACCTGCCATTAGCGCCGCTTCCCCCGTTTCTTCATCCAAGCAAAAGATTTCTGAATGCGACCAAACATCGGCGCTATCGTGAGCTACATAAATCGGGATATCGCCAATAATATCAATACCGCGCAGGTTGGCATAGTTCTTCAGTTCAGACCACTGGCGGAAAAACTCAAACTGCAAGTATTTGTGGTAAAAAATCTCATTGTTTAGCCGCTGCCGCCACTGCTCTAAGGCTTCTGCTTGACGTTTGGCAATTTCCGGCTCCCAAGTATACCAGCTGGATTGCTCGTGTGCCTCGCGAAGCGCCATAAATAAAGCGTAGTCATCGAGCCAATTAGCCTTAGTCTCGCAAAAACCCGCAAATTCCCTTTGCTGAAGTGGCGAAGCTTTGGCTTTAAAGTTTTCGCAGGCTTTGGCAAGCAAAGGCATCTTGGTGGCGATCGCTTTTTCAAAATCTACATTATCTAGGGGAAATTCTGGCAATCCGGCAAAGTCGTCGTCAGTTAGTAACCCAGCGTCGCGCAGCTTTTCTGGACTAATCAGCAGCGGATTTCCCGCCAACGCTGAATAGCACATATATGGAGAATTACCATATCCAGTTGGGCCTAGTGGTAAAACCTGCCAAAATTGCTGGTAACTCTCCACCAAAAAATCTATAAAACGATAAGCTTCTAAGCCTAAATCGCCAATGCCAAATCGACTGGGAAAGGAGGTGGGGTGCAGCAAAATGCCACTTGATCTGGGAAACGGCATAAATAACCTGATGGAGAGTACGCAAACGTTTTGACATTATCACGGGAGGTCAGCGTTTGAAACCCATCTGTAGGCAGGATTACAGATAAATACTTTACGGGATGGGCAATTTTTTTTTCCCAGTGCCTTGACTTACCCTAGGGGTATCCCGCCTGTCATCATCAAACAGGTGCAAAATGTAGGCAATTCATTTTTGGGGCAAAATATCAACATGACTCACCGCAACCCTTCTCCTACTGTCGATATCATTATTGAGCTGGTTGACCGACCGCATCGCCCGATTATATTGATTTTGCGCCAAAATCCTCCTTATGGTTGGGCCATTCCGGGCGGCTTTATTGATTACGGAGAATCTGCTGAAGCGGCGGCGCGGCGAGAAGCGTCAGAAGAGGTTTCCTTAAAGGTGGAGTTAGTTGAACAATTCCAGGTGTATTCCGATCCCAATCGTGATCCGCGTCAGCACACGATGAGTGTTGTCTTTATTGCTACGGCGACGGGCGAACCTAAAGCGGCTGATGATGCTAAGGCGGTGGGGATTTTTGAATCTTGGCGGATTCCGACGGAACTTTGTTTCGATCACGACAAAATTCTGCGCGAATATTGGCGTTATCGCCATTATGGAATACGACCGGGTTTGTCTTAGTAGCACCCCACCCCCAACCCCGTCCGGGGTAAAAAGACAAACAGACGGATTTGGTATATGCGATCGCTCGAAAATCCGAATCTGGGGATGCATCCCCAGACTTGTTTTGCTGTAACGTTAAACTTTAAGCAGAAGGAATATGTTCTAAATTGGCCCCTAGTAGGTATGCAACTCCACCCCACATCAGACCTCGCCGCTACCCTATTGAGGAGGCGATCGCGATTAGCTGAGCTAATTGATTTTCCGGTAATTCTCTGGTCTGGGCGCAGCAGTTCCCGTAATTATCCGGCAAATACTTTCCCGTTTCGCGCCAGCAGTCATTTTCTTTATTTTGCTGGGTTGCCCTTGGAAAATGCCGCAATTCGTCTGGAAGCCGGGAAATTGGAACTTTTCATGGATGATGCTTCGCCAGATAGCGCCCTCTGGCATGGAGAAGTGCCTAAACGTGAGGAAATTGCTAAAGCTATAGGGGCAGATGGAGTTTTCGCGATCGCACAATTGAAGTCACGCTCGGCTGGTGCTGCTACTATCTCTGTGCAGGATGCTGCTACCCAACAAGTACAATCTCATTTACTTAACCGCTCATTAGCACCAGCAAAATTATCTCAGGGCATTGATCTTGAGTTGGCACGAGCAATTATCAAACTGCGGCTGACTCATGACGCTGGCGCAATTTCTGAGTTGCGAGAGGCTGCTGCTGTGACTGTGGAAGCTCACAAAGCTGGGATGATGGCTACACCCAAAGCCAAAATTGAGGCAGGTGTACGGGCGGCGATGGAGGCTGTGATCATCTCCCACAATATGACCTGCGCTTACCCCAGTATTGTCACTGTTCACGGGGAAGTTCTGCACAATCAGCAGTATCACCACTCGCTGCAACCAGGAGATTTGCTGCTGGCGGATGTGGGTGCTGAGACATCAATGGGTTGGGCTGCTGATGTGACGCGCACTTGGCCTGTTTCTGGTACATTTTCTTCTACCCAAAAAGATATTTACAATGTGGTGCTGGCGGCTCACGATGCTTGCATTGCCAAGATTCGCCCAGGTGTGGAGTATCTGGATATTCATCTACTTGCTGCAACTGTAATTGCCCAAGGTTTGGTGGATTTGGGTATTTTACGAGGTAAGGCTGAAGATTTGGTGGAAATGGATGCTCACGCGCTGTTTTTCCCCCACGGAATCGGTCATCTGGTGGGTTTGGATGTCCACGATATGGAAGATTTGGGGGATTTGGCGGGGTATGAGGAGCAAAGAGTTAGAAGCGATCGCTTTGGCTTGGGCTATCTGCGTCTAAATCGCCCCTTGAGTGCTGGAATGTTAGTCACAATAGAGCCGGGATTCTATCAAGTTCCGGCAATTTTGAACAATATAGAAATGCGTTCAAAATATCAAGATGTTGTTGATTGGGATCGACTTTCTCAGTTTGCTGACGTGCGGGGAATTCGCATTGAAGATGATGTTTTAGTTACCGAGTTAGGCAGCGAAGTCTTAACATCAGCTTTGCCAACTAATGTAGATACAATGGAGCAGCTAGTTAAACAAGAATCACGCTCAGGGGTGGAGAGGCGGCAGCAAATAAATGTAATTTCAAATAATAGTATTCCTGCTTTTATTAAGCGTTGTCGCGCAGTTTTTGAAGATGTCCGTCCCCAACTGATTAAAGATTATGCTGGCTGGTTTGTTGCTATTGAATCAGATAGTGGCGAATATTTTCTGGATGAAGATCATAAACTCGCCAAACAAAAGGCACTGGCGAAATATCCGGATGGGATGATTTGCACTTTACAACTGGTTGAAGGCGTTTAAGAGTTGGAAAGTTGTTATAACCTTGTCAGGTTTTAACAACTTTCCGTAAAAATGGACAACTTTCCTCAAGTCTAGATTTATGAGAATTAGATGCTGTTGACAGCTTAGGAGTGCGATCGCGATCGCCATAAATTTCATATTTATTTTAAGGTGACAACGGCTCTTGTGCTGGTAATATTCCCCTAATCATACAAAATTTGTAAATGACTGAGCAACCTCCTTCATTGCCACCAGGGTGTATTATTCGACCAGCCCGTGAAAGCGAAAAATGGTTACTTCAGAAATTATTACTTCAATTCACCACATCTGAAGCATTAGCATTTGACTTAAGAATTATACTTTTGAATTTCCTGATTCTGCTTTTGCTTGGTTTCTTTTTTATTATAAATATACAGCTATGGATTTTACTTAAATACTTTATTTTAATCAAATTTATTTTAGAAGCAACAATTATTTTTCTTTTCATTTCCTTAGTTGTATTAACCTTTGGGATTATTTTGTTTTTGCTATCGATTTTTACCTACGCCCTAGTAAATTGGTCGCGTTTCTGGGTAATTGAATGCAATGGAACCTTAGTAGCCTGTGGGGAATTACACTCCTCCACTACACACTCAATGCTTTATTACCTGTTTGTTACACCAGTCTGGCGCAGTCAGCAATTAGGTTCTTGTTTAGTGAAGCGTCTTGTTCAGGAAGCTGTCCAACCCCTTTATTTAGTATGTAAACCTAAATTGGTGCAGTTTTATTCCCAACTCGGCTTCGTAATAGTTCCTTGGCATGATTTATCATCGCCGCTTCAGGCAAGTTTTAACATTTTCAAAATCGACAGTAAGCTGACTGGAATTTCTTGGGCGGTCATGCGGTATCAAAGTTAGAAATAGAATAATTGTTGTAGCGTGTCTATCCCAAAATAAAGGTTAAAAAAAGCTGGAATCGCTTTATTTCCCCGAAACAGCTTCAGAATCAACATAATATTTTAGGTTAAATGCGCTACTAGAGCGGGTAGAGGGGAGCAAAACCCAATAAATACCTTACCAGCATCCGGTTTTTGCAAATATAGCAGTTGCGTAGATGACACTGTAGGGACACGGCAATGCCGTGTCCCTACGAAATTGCCGTGTCCCTACGAATATTTCTATTGCACGCAATTGGGTGCGATAAATTCTGTCGCTCTCGTATTCTTCTGTAGAGGCTTTTCCCTTTCCGATTCCGGAAAGAAGGTTAGGTTCTTGTGTTTGATTCAAATTGGTAGTCTAAATTCGCTTCAGTTGTAGTATAAGTTACGATCGCCTTTAACACAAAACCTTTCTCTAGGCATATTCAATACCTCTCCCTTAGGAAACTCAAACGATTCGGGAATACAGTCTAAAGTGAAATCAAATATGTAGGGAGTTTAATTATGAAAGCAGGGCAAAAATTCGCCTTGATTATCGGCATTTTCTTTTTTCTTTGTGGTGTAATGGGATTTATTCCAGCCTTTGTGAAAGAGCCTACAGTTACACCTGATGTTGCGAACCTTGGATTCACAACTGGATACGGTTACTTATTGGGAATATTCCCTATCAATGTCTTACACAATATTGTTCACCTCGTCGTGGGACTTCTGGGAATTCTTGCATCCATATCTTTAGACAGTTCTCGCCTCTATAGTGGACTCCTCGGAATATTCTATGGGCTGCTAACTGTAATGGGGCTTATTCCTGCTACCCAGTCAACATTGGGATTAATCCCAATCTTTGGCAACGATGTCTGGCTTCATGCAGTCACTGCCGCGATCGCAGTGTACTTTGGTTTCCTTGTTAAACCAGATTTATTGGAGATAAGCACGGGACAGGCGACCAATACTCCTGGTCAGGGCTAAAAAAGAGTAGCGTTTAAATATAGCCTATCGATTGTCTAATCAGATTCAGTTTAGCGCGATCGCTAATTGCCTTACAGAAAACCAGTATGCTTTTAACTCAGGCGAAGTATTCTGGTTCTCTGTAAGTTTCAAATGTAATTACATAAAGTGTTTGAATGCTGTTGTTGATAACAATTGGCGTTTTAATGCAGGATTTAATACAAGATTATAAATATCAATAAAGTCTGTTTGTACAAATTAACTATTGCCCGGACTTATTGATTAACAGATATGAATTTGGCTTAACTATTTAGCTTTTAAAAAACATATTTGTAACACTTCCCTGGTTTCTACCTGGAGTTAAACAAACTAAGCCTGCTGTAAGCTTAGTTTGTTTAGCTGCGACTTTAATCGTCAGGCGCTTTTACCTTTTTCCTTACGGAGCCTCAATTGGAATCAAAGCATTTTCCGGCAAATAACTAGAGAACTGTTCCCCATCAGCCAGAACCATTATCAGCCGCAGCGGATAATCTGGTTCTATTTGCAAATCTGCCCAAGGAACTGCCACCTCTAAGCACTTATCAAAAGCCACTTGAGCGCGGCTAAAACGAGGATGCCATTGATGATTTTCCCCAGCTTCCTGAAACTCAATTGATTGAGTCAGCAAGTTAATTCCTAAATGATGGTGAAACAGATAGTTTAAAGGCGCTTCATCCGGCATATTCGCTAGAGGAATCGGACTGTTGTGCATTGTCCGGTTGTGGTAGTACCACAGCAAATGTAACTTCGGGGGAAAACCTTTACCCGGTTGAAGACCTGCTTGGAAATCCAACCGTAAATAGAAGTTGAGGTGATCTACCCCATACCAGAGACGCTGAACCGCGCTACTCTTGTGCATCGTACCCCGCGATCCGCCGACTTCGATGCGACCTGCGCGATCCCAGTCTTGTTCGTCACCGAGTCCATTGATGATCGGATGAATAAACCCTTGTGGTCGATGGTCGCCTTGCGCTTCGTGGACTTCCACGGGTTGGCGCACGTTAGGCGGTACTGGCTCATTCAAAGCTTGGTAGATTGCACACAAATGTTCGCGGAACAACTGGTCGAACATGGCATCTTGGTTGGAGGAATGACCTTCGCCAAACCACCAGAACCAGTCGGAACCTTCTGCGGCATATAGCGCTTCCCAAACTTCGGGATTGTTTTCCTCGGTTGCTTCTGGATGCTTAGCTAAGACTTCTCGCGCCGCCTCTAGCAAATCCCAGGCGCGATTTTTGGCTGGGTCGCCTATCCAGGTGGTGAAGCTACCATCTACCCAAGAGCCACTGTGCAGCTGTTGGGCGGGGATGGTTTCTGTGGCGGGGAACTGGTCTAGGTATTCGGAAACTGTTACCAGTTTCAGTTCTTCGTGCTGGGAGAGGGTTTGATAAAGAGCTTCTAGGAAGGGTTTGCCGTCTAGGTAGTAGTGTTCCCAGCAATTTTCGCCGTCAAGGGCAATAGTGACGAGCCTTGGCTGTTCCAGGGCTGTACCGCCTCCAGGCTGACGGTGTTTGAGACTTCGCGCGATCGCTTCCAAATGTCCCACCAAGTCCGCAGCAGCGCGGCGCGGTTCCATCGCCCCGTAGGTGAAGCCGATCAAATCTGATAATCTGTGATCCCGAAACACGATCGACAAATCGCCGGACTCAGTTTGTAGGCGATAAGGTTGATACAGTAACTCCGGTTCATACACGTTCCCCGCACCGTCGCGATGGAAAAATTGTTTCAGCGACCAACCGAGTACCGCTTCATCGGAACATATCCAATTAAACCCCTGCTTGGCAATGTAGGGCAAAATATCCGGACTGACCGACTGTTCTGAAGGCCATAACCCGCGAGGTTCCTGTCCAAATCTGTCTATATACATATCCCAGGATTTTTGTAAATGCCTGGGAATATCTTCCGCCCACTGAAACCGCTGCTGGGGCAAGGTCATATTAGGCACCGCCACCCGTCCGGAGTTGGTATCGCTCAGTAAGGGTAAAATCGGGTGAGTGTAGGGCGTGGTCGTTACTTCCAGTTGCCCAGATTCCTGCATCTTTTTGTGTTGAGGGATGATGCGGCTCAAGATTTCGCGCTGTTTAGAGTAAATGCGCTGGCGATCGCCTAAACTAAAATTTCTCCCCTGCTTCAACCAACCTTCAATGTCTGGATCATCCCAAAACAGGGGATCAATCCACGCCAAATTATGCCAAGCCAGCAAATCGCTGTAATCTGACAAATTCCAATTTTCCCAACACCAATTTTGCCCTTTTTCCTGACGTTGATGGTAAAGCTCTCCGTAGCGGGGATGAGGATCAATCAGAGTGTGGTGATTGGCATCAAAAAAATGTTCAATAATAAATCTTTTTTGTTCTTCGCTCAGTTCTTCCTCTGGTGTCAAAGATGCTGCCAAGTAAGGATCTATTGCAGTCCCTGCAACATAATCTTCTATCTGCAAAATCAATGATGGAACGAGATTCACAGTTTGATGCAGCTTGGGATAACGTTCCAAGAGCAGCACTAAATCCAGATAATCTTTCGTCCCATGCAGACGCACCCAAGGCAAACGATACTGTTGAACTGTGCGACTTTTGTATAACGGCTGATGCTGATGCCAGATGAAAGCGATGTATAGGGGATGAGGCATAGATATAGGTAATGGGTAATGAGTAATAGGTAATGGGAGTTTTTTCTGCCTATTACCTATTACCTATCACCTTTTACATGATTTGCTCAACTTCGGCAATTTCTGGGATAAATTCGCGCAAGCGGCGTTCAATACCCATTCTCAGGGTCATGGTAGAGCTGGGGCAAGAGCCACAAGCTCCCTGAAGCCGCAGTTTAACAACTGGCCCGTCGATGTCTACCAGTTCCACGTTACCGCCGTCAGAAATTAAGTAAGGGCGCAGTTCATCTAAAACTTGTTCGACGTTTTCCGGAGTTAGTGCCAGTGTTTGTGTCATGGTCTGTTTACCTTATGGAATCTGAGAGTGCGATCGCAACTATCTCGATCCTAGTCTACACAAGGATAAAAAACCGATGACAGCGATTCAAGTAGGGTGGGCATTGTTACCCTTGTCACGAGCGATCGCAAGTATCTCAGAACTATTGTCAGCTAAGGGTGATGAGCAGAAGCTTTCCAGAATGAGTCTTCTCGTTCTTAGCCCTATTGTCTAATTATCTGCGATCGCAGAAGCTGGAATCCCAAAAAATCCTTGATTGTCACCAATATCGGCGTTGCAATTGAGGCGCGATCTCTGCGGCGATCTAGACAATAGTGAGCTATTAACTTTAAAGCTACTGTAAAACTTTGATAAAGCTTCTCAGTATTTGGCTTATATTATCCCCCCAAAGATAGATTATCGTTAATAAAAGAAACCAATATTGAGAGGGATGAATACTGAAAAACTACCGGCTTCACAGTTGTACGCGATCGCAGATACCGCTACCTGAGCGCAATTACCGTTGTAAACGGGTAAAAAATAATACATCTGCCCTCGCTTACCTTGCTACCCAAACAACGCCATCTGCGTCAGGCTCCAACCCACTGCTGACGGGTGCTTTACCAAAATTCTTAATTTTTTGTCAATACCACCAAGTTATTTGGCGGCGCAATGTGAAACAATTCGCGCCCGAATTCTGATGGCTTCTAGTAACTAACTATAAGGAATCCTCACCGTGCAAGACCTCAACCAGAACGCCAACCCCAATCAAGACTCCACCAATTCTATGACTGACGTTACTTCCACCGCCGCAAATAAAGAGATTGTTTTCATCGATGCCACAGTTGCGGATAAAGAAAGTCTGGCTGCGGGTGTGAAACCGGGAACTGAGGTAATTATCCTCGACTCCACGCGGGATGGTGTAGCACAAATTACCGAAGTTCTGGCAAATCGCAGCGACATCGCCAGCGTTCACATCGTTTCCCACGGTGCTGAAGGTAGTTTGCAACTGGGAGCGAGTACGGTTAACTCGACTAACCTGCAAGCTTACAGCAACTCTCTACAGCAGTGGGCGAGTGCTTTAACAGCTGACGCCGATATTCTTCTATATGGTTGCGATGTAGCTTCTGGAGAGACTGGGGAAGCCTTTGTGCAGCAGTTGAGTCAGTTGACGGGGGCGGATGTTGCGGCTTCGGATGACTTGACGGGTAGCGCTGTCTTAGGCGGTGACTGGGATTTAGAGACCAAGGTTGGGGTGATTGAAGCAGCTTTGGCATTTCAAGCAGAGACGCTGGCAGATTACGGTGCTGTTCTCCCTACCACTGCGATCACTCAGGGGAATAGCTTTTCCTACGAACCCGCGATATCCGCAGATGGGCGCTACGTGACGTTTACCTCTGGTGCCAGCAACCTGGTGAATGGGGACACCAATGGCATGGAAGACATTTTCCTCTACGACCGACAAACCAACACGACCAGCCGCATCTCCGTTGACTCTAACGGCACTCAGGGGAATGGCAATTCCTCGACTCCCACGATATCCGCAGACGGGCGCTACGTGACGTTTTACTCTTTTGCCAGCAACCTGGTGAGTGGGGACACCAATGATACAGGGGACATTTTCGTCTACGACCGACAAACCAGTACAACCAGCCGCGTCTCCGTTGACTCTAACGGCATTCAGGGGAATAGCTTTTCCTACGACCCCGCCATATCCGCAGACGGGCGCTACGTGACGTTTACCTCTAATGCCAACAACCTAGTGAGTGGGGCGGACAACTATGGCACACCTGACGTTTTCGCCTACGACCGACAAACCAACACGACCAGGCGCGTCTCCGTTCCCTCTAACGGCGCTCAGGGAAATAACTCTTCCGTCGCTCCTGCCATATCCGCAGACGGGCGCTACATAACGTATTACTCTAATGCCAGTAATCAGGTGGGTGGGGACACCAATGATACAGGGGACATTTTCGTCTACGACCAACAAACCAGCACGACCAGGCGCGTCTCTGTTGACTCTAACGGCGCTCAGGGGAATAGCTTTTCCTACGAACCCGCCATATCCGCAGACGGGCGCTATGTGACGTTTACCTCTGGTGCCAGCAACCTGGTGAGTGGGGACACCAATAACACAGCAGACGTTTTCGTTTACGACCGACAAACCAACACGACCAGCCGCGTCTCCGTTGACTCTAACGGTACTCAGGGGAATAACATTTCCTCCTCTCCCAATATATCCGCAGACGGGCGCTACGTGATATTTACCTCTAATGCTAGCAACCTGGTGGGTGGGGAGGACACCAATGGCACAAGGGACGCTTTCGTCTACGACCGACAAACCAACACGACCAGCCGCGTTTCGGTTGACTCTAATGGCTTTCAGGCGAATAGCAATTCTTCCGCTTTCGCGATATCCGCAGACGGGCGCTACGTAACGTTTACCTCTAATGCCAGCAACCTGGTGAGCGGGGACACCAATGACATAGGGGACATTTTCGTCTACGAACCGAACAACCCACCTGTCATCAACCTCCCCGGTGCATCTGTCTCCTACACCGAAAATGCTGCCGCAACAATTATTGACAGCACCGCTACGGTAGCAGACACTGACTCAGCCAACTTTGAAGGCGGAATCCTCACCGTCAGCTACACCGCAGGCGGCAGTCCCTCAGACCGACTCAGCATCGCCAACATCGGCAGTATCGTTGTATCCGGAACCACCATCAGCTATGCAGGAGCTGCCATCGGCACCATCACCAGCAATGGCAGCAACGGCACCAATCTCCTCATAAACTTAAATACCAACGCCACACCTGCCATTACTCAAGAATTGCTCAGAAGTATTGCCTACAGCAGCACTTCTGAGAATCCTACCGCTTCCCGCACCGTACGATTTGTCCTTAGTGATGGCGAAGGAGGCACCAGCATCGCAGCCACCAAAACCATCAACGTTACAGCCGTAAACGACGCTCCCAACTTCACTGCTGGCGCTGCTCAAAACGTCATAGCGAATTCCGGAGCGCAAACCGTTACCGGATGGGCTACTAATTTTAATCCCGGTACCGAAGAATCCACTCAAACACTTGACAGATATATAGTTAATGTAGTGAGCAATGTAGGCATCTTTGAAGCCGCACCCACCATTGACACCAACGGCAACCTAACTTTCACCCCAGTTGCCAACATTGCTACCAGCACCACCGCTACCATTGAAGTTCGCGCCAAAGACAACGGCGGGGCTGCTAACGGTGGTGTCGATACCTCAGTGGCAAAGACTTTCAACATCACTGTCAACCCGCAACCCAAGATTAGCATCAGCGATGTCACCATCACTGAAGGCGACAGCGGCATCGCCTTTGCCCAGTTCCAGGTTTCACTTTCCAACGCCAGCACTGAAACTGTCAGCATTAACTACGCTACCGCTAATAACACTGCGATTGGTGGCAGCGACTACACCGCCACCAACGACACCTTAACCTTCGCTCCCGGTGTCACCACCCAAACCTTCCGGGTAGCCGTTAACGGTGACATGATAGATGAAGCAAATGAAAGCTTTTTTGTCAACCTGTCTAATCCCAGCAAAGCCACGATTGTCGATGCTCAGGGAATCGGAAATATCACTGACAACGACACCGCAGGTTTCACTATCACCCCAATTAGCGGTAACACCAGCGAAATGGGCGGTACAGCAAGCTTCAGCGTGAAGTTAAATAGCAAACCGACTGCTGACGTTACCCTCAGCTTAGCTAGTTCCGATACCACTGAAGGTACGATTTCTAACTCGAAGTTGACCTTCACTGAGAGTAACTGGAATGACGCTCAAACTGTAACGGTCAAAGGTGTTGACGATACGCTGGTTGATGGCAATATTGCTTACAGAATCGTCACAAATGCAGCCGTAAGCGCTGATACCAAATACAACAACCTGAATCCGGTTGATGTCAGCGTTGTCAACATCAACGACAACGATATTCCCATCGCTAACGTCATCAACGGCAATCGTTTACTTTCCGATACGTTAGTAGGAACCGCACAAAACGACCAGATCACGGGTTATCGCGGTCACGATACGATTACTGGTGGTCTCGGTAGCGATCGCATCTACGGCAATGCTGGCAGCGATTCCCTTTACGGTGATATGAGCAGCATGGGGGGAACTGTTGGTGGCGACGATTTGATCTTTGGCGGTAGCGGTAGCGATCGCATCTACGGCGGCTATGGTCACGATTCCCTGTACGGGGGAGTTGGAAACGACCTTCTTTGGGGTGAAGCTGGCAGGGATAGACTGTGGGGCGGTCTGGGTAACGATACCCTTACAGGTGGTACTGGACGCGATACTTTTGTCCTTGCTAAGGGTGAAGGTGTTGATACTATCACTGACTTCCAAATTGGTTACGACTACATTGGTTTAGCTGGTGGTTTAAGTTTGGGCCAGGTGTCGATTACGCAAAGAAGCAGCCAAACTGTGATTACTAATAACTCCGACGGTGAGATTTTAGCAGCCATTAACAACATTAGTGCTGCTACTCTCCAAAGCAATGCTGCCAGCACTTTCGTCACTATCTAAGTGTAGGGACATTTTGCCCCTACAAGGTAAAATCGCTGCACCAATTAAACTAGGTGCACCGAACTAGCTCTTTCAAAGCGATCGCCGCTATCTCATAAACTACACTGCAAGGATAATCAAATCGCCCATAGCAGAAAAATTCGTTAGTTGACACCTTGACAGGGCTAGGTAGGAAATGCCCACCATTAAAGCGTTTGGTGGGCATTTCCTACCCTACTAAACTGCTACTGGTTCAAGCAACTTAATATTTGAGTAGTTGAACTCGGTGGTAGTTTTCTGACCTTGCTCATTCGAGTGAACTACCTGCTTGGTCATCACATAGTAATCGCCAATTTTATCGAAAGTATCCTCAAATTGCAGTTCCTTGGTCGTTTCACCTGTCTGAGGGTTGCGGAAGACGACATCGTAGCGAGAGGATACGTAACCTTCTGATGTATCTAAGCTTTCCTTGGTGTCTATTGTAAAAGCCATCCGGCCCATCACCCGACTCACCTGACAAATTTCGGTGCCTCGGATTTTGTAGTTAGACCCCATCGCATCGCCTTTAACTAGAATTTCCTTAGCGCCAGTGGAGTCAGTTTCGCCAAGGTTAAACTCGTTTTTGCCGTGAGCTTTTTCAAAATCTCCCCGTTTGCGGTGGGTGACAATATCTCTGAGCTGAGTATAGACGCTTTCTTGCACCGTTTCGTCTTCGATGCCAGTGACTTCTACGCTCAAATCGCGGTTGATGCGAATTTTGCCTTTGTAGACTTCATCACCTTGCTTGAGTTCTACATCGGCGCTGTATCCGGGAAAGTTGGCATCCCAAGTGTAGCGGTTTTCGTAGGCAGCCCGAAATAAGTCGCGAGCGTTTGCTGCAATCATAGAACCTTGATTAAGTTAACTTCTTTTCTAGTTTAGAAATCTTTGCAGGGTATTGGGTGTCATTAACTCATTCCCTGGCTAGAGCCTCAACCATCAGAACTGGAGGCAGAGGAAGTAAGCAAGAATGGGATTTTCAGCCTTAAGTTGACACTTAAGCATCTTGCCTGCCCTACAAGATAAAAAATTTATCTACATTAACAAATCCAGCGAACCTGTCTGAGGCGTGGAGATCATTACGGGTTCTTGATACAGGGGTACTGTGAATGTGACTGTTGAACCGAGTCCTTCGCCCATGCTGTAGAAGTTTACGACACCGCCCATTGCTTCTACAAGCCTTTGCGAAATTGCCAGTCCTAGACCAGTTCCGCCATACTGTCGCGTGCGGGAGCCATCTACCTGAGAGAAAGATTGAAACAATTTATCTTGTTTGTCGAGGGAAACGCCAATCCCGGTATCAGCCACTTGGACTTTTACCAAGCCGGGAAATTCCTGTCCGGCAAATTTGATTTTCTTTTTGCTCACCTCAGCACTAACTGTAACCCCGCCTTCGTGAGTAAATTTGATGGCGTTCCCAATCAGATTTAACATCACTTGCAGGAGGCGCTGATAGTTACCGTACAGGATAACTTCATCGTGGGTGGGGGGCATTTGGATACATAAACTCAGGTTCTTCATCTGCGCCTGATTTCGCGTAAATTCCTCAACATCACCAAATAGCTCTTCCAGCTTTACCTGTCCGAGTTCCAGCTCCATTTTGCCTGCTTCTATTTTGGCAACATCAAGGATGTCGTTGATCAGGTTGAGTAAATGCAGGGCGGAACGATAGGCATCTTGGATAAACTCTAGTTGCTCTTCAGGCTCGTCTACTGTGCCGTCTAGAATCAGCTTCAGGGAGCCGATCATACCGTTGAGGGGAGTCCGGAGTTCGTGAGAGGTGTTTGCCAGAAATTCTGATTTAAGGCGGCTTGCTTCTTCTGCTTGTTCGCTAGCTTGCTCTAATTCTTTGTAGAGTTTGGCATGAGCGATCGCTGTCCCTACCTGATCTGCCAGCTCTCTGACTAACTCTACCTCTGCTTCGCTCCATCTGCGTGTGCGATCGCACTGTTGAATGCTTAGCAGTCCGTTTGGCTGGTTTTGATAGCTTGTTGAAACCACTAATACTGACTGATATCCAAAGCTATTGGCTCCCGCCTGTTCCACTACCACGGGTTCGCCTTTCGCTTCTAGCCCTTGTTTCAGGTATGGGTCTTCCGCTAGGGGTAAATACTGTCCCAGCAGCGATCGCACTGACTCCTGGCAATACTCCGCCACCACTTGCACTTTTGGGCTACAACTTTCGTAGTTGCATATCATGCAGCGGCTGACGTTCAATCCTTCTCCCAGCCCCTTGACCGTTTGCTGCCAAATCGTATCTAGATCCAGCGTGCGGCGGATATTTCTGGCGATCTGGCTTAATAGCTTTTGGTACTGGTCTGTACTTAACAAAGTTGACTCGAAAGTTAGCAGTGGAACATTAACAGGAGCCACCATCAGAATATACCTGCTAAATTGCAAACTGAGAATAGGCAATATTTACCAGTCGTCATGTGATAGATGCTTTTGTCGAAAAACTTAAAACTTCCGCCCCTGAGTCTACACACTTTATGATCAATCGTTCCATTCGCCTCTAGGAGGCACGGGCGGATTTCGCTCTAGGGTGCGGGTCAGTTCGTCATCGCGATCGCGTTCTCCCCTCAGCCACTGTCTTATGGCTGTCTCAATCACCTTACTTGGGTCATTTGTTAGGTGCTTTATTTGATCTACCAATTCCGAATCCAGGTGTATCGCAACTTCCACCTTTTCCCCTGACCTTTTGGAATACACGGACCGCTCGTTCATAAGCTTTTGCAGCATCTATATTTATGATGAGATTTTTGTTTTAGCAATTCTCCAGGTGAGAGACACTAAACCGCTTTTCCATGCTAACTGGTGTTTTGCCAACTCAGGAAAGTCAAATCCAGCTTTTGTCCACGTATGAAACAAAATTTTGCAATTCCTCCCCTTTCCCTGAGCTATATGCTCTGGCGACTGGAGCGATAAAAAGATAGCAGGCTGAGGCTTTTGTCCTGAAGTCTTGACATCTTAACAATTATCGGTGAGTTTGAGGGATGTACCCAAAACCTTATTTTTTAAGTATGGGGATGAAACTACACCACCCACATATACTTATTAAAGCCTAAAGCGTAGCAACATTTTAAATAAGTCTATAAGTTTTGTTTTATAATCTCTGCATAAATGCCTAAAGCTAGTAACGTTGGACAGAAAGCTGAAATTTGCTGATCTCAACAAAGTCAAGACAGATATATTGCTCCAGATGCTAGTCGAAAATACTCGCCTTGCCAAGAGTTTGTTCTAACTCTCATGCAGAGACGAAAAATTACCACAGCGAAAGTCTCAACAACTTGCAATCTGAACTCAGCAGCTAAACTATTCGCCCTACCATCTTTGCCACAAACAGAAATACTTGCCTGATAAAAAGGTACGGAGTAGATACAGTTGGTCATTCCCTACTTTTAAAAGTGTAAAGCTCATACCTATAGAAGGATGCTTTCTTCACGCTTCACCAATGTTCGATTTGGTTTTAGCTCAAAAGCAGAGAAAGGGTCAACCTATTGCCAACAGTTCAGATACCCGACTTCCCTAAGAAGTCGGGTATTTCCCCTTCACGAGTAGCGGTAACTCCATGAATATTAGCTGTCCTAGTCACACTTAAGGCTAGGTGGGAGAATCCCCCGTATTATATGGGTGGGGAGTGTCAAAATTTCTGTAAAAATACTTCAAATTCGCAAAGCCTTGTCTCTAACCCGGCGTGGGATATATTATGCCAAGATCGCAAGCTGGGTGTCGGACACATTAGAATATGTGAAGTCTGCTGAATCTCGATTGCCGCTCTCGATGTGCCTTTTTCTTTGGCTATGACCTCAGTACCTGTTTCTCGCATTCGTAATTTCTCCATCATCGCCCACATTGACCACGGTAAATCCACCCTGGCGGATCGCCTCTTGCAATCCACAGGTACTGTAGAAGATCGGCAGATGAAGGAACAGTTCCTAGACAATATGGATTTAGAACGGGAGCGCGGCATTACCATTAAGCTGCAAGCTGCCCGGATGAACTATACTGCCAAAGACGGTGAGCAGTACGTTCTAAATTTAATTGATACTCCCGGTCACGTAGATTTCTCCTACGAGGTATCGCGCAGTCTCGCCGCTTGCGAAGGCGCACTTTTAGTAGTGGATGCGTCCCAAGGTGTGGAAGCTCAAACTCTCGCCAATGTATATCTTGCTCTTGAGAATAACCTGGAAATTATACCAGTTTTAAATAAGATTGATTTGCCAGGAGCCGAGCCAGATAGAGTCAAGGGAGAAATTGAAGAAATTATTGGACTAGATTGCAGTGGTGCAATTCTTGCTTCTGCTAAAGAGGGGATTGGGATTGACGAGATTCTGGAGTCTATCGTTCACCTGGTACCGCCCCCGCAAGATACAGTTTCAGAACGATTGCGGGCGTTGATTTTTGATAGCTACTACGACAGCTACCGGGGTGTAATTGTATACTTCCGGGTGATGGATGGTACGGTGAAAAAAGGCGATCGCATCCGCCTGATGGCCAGCGGAACAGAATACGAAATTGACGAATTAGGTGTCCTTTGCCCCACCCAAAAGCAGGTAAATGAACTACACGCCGGAGAAGTGGGCTACCTAGCAGCAGCGATTAAAGCTGTCGAAGATGCCAGAGTCGGAGACACCATTACCTTAGCCAAGGCCCAAGCAGCCCAACCCTTACCTGGTTACACCGAAGCAAAACCAATGGTCTTCTGTGGTATGTTTCCCACAGATGCCGACCAATACCCCGACTTGCGAGAGGCTTTAGAAAAGCTAAAGTTAAATGATGCCGCCTTGCACTACGAACCAGAGACATCGAGTGCGATGGGATTCGGCTTCCGCTGCGGCTTCTTGGGCTTGCTGCACATGGAGATTGTCCAAGAGCGGTTAGAGCGAGAATATGACCTGGATTTAATTATCACCGCTCCTTCCGTAGTCTATCGGGTAATCACCAACAAAGGTGAAGAACTCTACATTGATAATCCCAGCCACCTACCAGCGCCGAACGAGCGCGAAAAAATCGAAGAACCTTATGTCAAGGTAGACATGATTACACCAGAAACGTACGTAGGTACGCTGATGGAGTTGTGTCAAAATCGACGCGGTATCTTCAAAGACATGAAGTATTTAACTCAGGGGCGAACTACGGTGACATATGAGTTACCCCTGGCGGAAGTAGTGACGGACTTTTTCGATCAGATGAAGTCCAGAACGAGGGGCTATGCCAGTATGGAATATCACCTGATTGGCTATCAGGAAAATCCGCTGGTTAAGTTGGATATCATGATTAACGGAGATCCGGTTGATGCCTTGGCAATGATTGTCCACCGTGACAAAGCCTATGGCGTGGGACGAGCTTTAACAGAAAAGTTAAAAGAACTAATTCCCCGGCATCAATTCAAGATACCTCTTCAAGCTTCGATAGGCAGTAAAGTCATCGCCAGCGAACAAATCCCAGCTTTGAGAAAAGACGTTCTTGCCAAGTGCTACGGCGGTGACATCTCCCGGAAGAAAAAATTGTTGCAGAAGCAAGCTAAGGGTAAAAAGCGCATGAAGTCAATAGGTACAGTTGATGTACCCCAATCAGCCTTCATGGCAGTGTTGCGCCTCGACCAAGAATAACCTTTGGGTTATTTAGATTTGGGAGCATCTGGCAGCCAATTTCCCAGATTGCCTTAGCCTCGATGCTTCACAAACTCAGGCTACCTACCCAGCCTCAAAACCCATAAACTGCTTTTTTTTGGCGTTGCACATTTTTTGAATGTGCAACGCCAATGCTTTAGACGGCTCTGGGTAAGGCTTTGCCCGTTCGCTGTAGAGTTTGGGCGCTCTGGGGTTTTGATTCAAAGCTTTGCTACTTTACTAAGTACACTTAATATTTACTAAATATTTACCGAATATTTACGGATGGGCGATAGAGCGATCGCTCCGTATACTCTAAGCTAGTTAACAACGGAATACCTCTGGACAGCGGTGCTTTCCAAGGTTAGTTTAGATATCGATTCTCTCCCTAGCGCGAGTCAGTTACCGATGCGAATTATAGTTACAGGTGGTGCGGGTTTCGTGGGTTCCCATCTCATCGACCGATTGATGAGTGCTGGACACGAAGTCATCTGCTTAGATAACTTCTACACGGGAAGTAAGCGCAACATCTTGAAATGGCTAGATCATCCTTACTTTGAGATGATCCGCCACGACATCACAGAACCAATTCGGCTAGAAGTAGATCAGATATATCATCTAGCCTGCCCTGCTTCCCCTGTTCACTACCAATACAACCCAGTTAAAACCGTCAAAACAAGCGTTTTGGGGACGATGAATATGCTGGGTTTAGCTAAGCGGGTAAAAGCCCGATTCCTTCTGGCGTCAACTTCTGAGGTGTATGGCGACCCCGACGTTCATCCCCAGCCAGAAGAGTATCGAGGCAATGTCAACCCAATTGGAATACGTTCTTGTTACGACGAAGGCAAGCGAATTGCAGAAACTTTATCGTTTGACTATCATCGCCAAAATGGTGTAGATATTCGGGTTGCTCGAATCTTCAACACTTATGGCCCGCGAATGTTAGAAAATGACGGGCGAGTGGTGAGCAATTTTATTGTCCAAGCGCTGCGAGGAATACCGTTAACTGTGTATGGTGATGGTTCGCAAACTCGGAGTTTTTGTTATGTTTCTGACCTGGTGGAAGGGCTGATCCGATTGATGAATGGCGAACATACTGGGCCGATTAATTTAGGTAATCCAGATGAATACACCATCTTAGAATTGGCTCAGAAAATACAACATATGGTGAATCCGGACGCGGACATTAAATTTGAAGCACTGCCGCAAGATGACCCTAAGCAGAGACAACCAGATATTACTCGTGCTAAAACTTGGTTGTGTTGGGAACCTAGCATTCCTCTGCAAGAAGGGTTAAAACTGACTGTAGAAGATTTTAGGGAGCGCATCAACAACAGTTAACGGACATGGTTCATCGTTCATGGTTCATGGCAATAAACAATGAACTATCAACTATGAACAAAAATCTAATATCCCCAGTATTTTCATTCAAGAAAAAGGATTTATTTCTATGCGTGTTTGTGTAATTGGCACTGGATATGTTGGCTTGGTAACAGGTGCCAGCCTTGCTCATATCGGGCATCATGTCATCTGTGTGGACAATAATGAAGAAAAAGTCAAGCTGATGAAGGCGGGACAGTCGCCAATATATGAGCCGGGGCTGTCGGATATTATGCAGTCGGCGTCGAGTTCAGGGAATCTGGAGTTCACAACCGATTTAGGTGCAGGGGTGGCTCATGGAGAAATTCTGTTTATCGCAGTGGGGACACCGCCTTTGCCCACAGGTGAAAGCGATACGCGCTACGTGGAAGCTGTCGCGCGTGGAATCGGCTCTCATCTTGATAACAGCTACAAAGTTATTGTGAATAAATCCACAGTGCCAATTGGATCTGGTGACTGGGTGCGGATGATTGTGCTGGATGGTGTTTCTGAACGCCAGAAATCGCTGGTAGCAGCTGGCGATGTTGGTGTCGAAGAGAAATTTGGAGAGT
Source organism: Trichocoleus sp. FACHB-6 (assembly GCF_014695815.1). Taxonomy (NCBI): domain Bacteria; kingdom Bacillati; phylum Cyanobacteriota; class Cyanophyceae; order Leptolyngbyales; family Trichocoleusaceae; genus Trichocoleus; species Trichocoleus sp. FACHB-6. The sequence goes on along the minus strand of NZ_JACJOY010000102.1, from coordinate 48,116 downwards.
TTACCGCGCAGTTTGATGTGGTAAGCAATCCGGAGTTTTTGCGGGAAGGTTCGGCGGTTTACGACACGTTTAACCCGGATCGGATTGTACTGGGAAGCACTAATCCCAAAGCGATCGCTATGATGCAAGAACTCTACGCGCCCATCGTAGAGCGTAAGGTTGCCGAAGATCAATCTCTACCGCCAGTGCCAGTTGTGGTGACAGACATCAACTCAGCGGAGATGATCAAGTACGCCGCTAATGCTTTCCTGGCAACCAAAATCAGCTTTATCAACGAAGTTGCCAATATATGCGATCGCGTCGGTGCTGATGTCACCCAGGTGGCAAAGGGCATCGGTTTAGATTCCCGCATTGGCAACAAATTTTTGCAAGCTGGAATTGGCTGGGGCGGTTCCTGCTTCCCGAAAGATGTCTCCGCCTTGATTCACACAGCTGAAGATTACGGCTATGATGCCCAATTGATGAAAGCTGCTGTCACCGTTAACCAACGTCAGCGTCTGATTGCTCTGGAAAAACTCCAGCAGGTTCTCAAAATCCTTAAGGGCAAAACTGTCGGACTTCTGGGTTTGACCTTCAAACCAGATACCGATGATATGCGCGACGCACCAGCACTGATGCTGATCGAGCAACTGAACCGACTGGGAGCGAAAGTAAAAGCCTTCGACCCGATTGTTTCTTCTACAGGGATGCGCCACGGTTTAACTGGCGTGTTTGTGGAAACCGATCCAGAACGGCTGGCTGATGGCTGCGATGCCCTGGTGCTGGTTACAGACTGGCAACAGTTCCGGAATCTGGACTTCGCTAAAATGGCGAAGCTGATGAATAACCCTGTGATGATTGACGGGCGTAACTTCCTTGACCGGAAGGAAGTTGAAAACGCTGGTTTCCAATATGTTGGCGTAGGACGCTAATAGCTAACATAGCAATCCTCGGCAGAGTTTTGAGATTGTAGCCCTTGAGATCCCCGACTTCTTTAAGAAGTCGGGGATCTCGTCTTTACGAATCATTTAAAACTGCCTTATTTTGTGCCAAATTAGTCCAGCGAGAATTAATCCTAGACCAATTTGCCAAATTTGCGGATCTACCCAAAAAGCGAGGAATAGACAAGATACTAAACCTAATATGGCTAACCATTTGGGATAGAGTCGCTGATGATTTGGCAGTTGCCATGCTGCCAAATTTGTAATTGCATAGTAAATCAAAACGTTAAAGGCGCTGAACGACCAGGTTGTTTTAACATTACCAACCAGCACCAAAAGCGCGATCGCAATTCCGACAACCAACACTGCCAAATTCGGTGTCGTTCCTTGCGGGTTCAAACGCGCCAGAACTCTAGGTGCATCCCGCCGCCGTCCCATCGCCAGCAACACGCGAGATAAGCCTAAAATCAAGTTAAGTAACACGCCCAACATGGCAGTCATGGCACCGATACTTAACACCACAGCACCACCCGCACTCCCCACGTCGCGAATTGCTGCCTCAAGCGGTGCTGACTGGTTAGTAGTACCCAAAACATTAGACCCCACTGCGGCAATACCAACCCCTGCCACTGCTATGTAAAGCAGCATTGTCAATACCAGAGTGACAATCATCGCCTTGGGAATCGTCTTTCGGGGTTCCCGCGCTTCCTCCCCCATTGTGGCAATGCGTCCATAACCTGTGTAGGCGACAAACATCAGCGCAGTCGCTTCTAGTACCGTCGCTGGGGAACCGATGAAAAAGGGAGTGAGATTTTCTGCGCGGTTCGCGATCGCACTCGGCAGACAAGCAAAGATAAAGAAAGTTAAAGATAGTAGCGTCACCGATACTATTGCAATATTGGTGACATTAGAGCGACGGATGCCGCCAAGAACGATTAAGGTAAAAATAACTACAGCCGCTAGAGCCGTGGGAATGAGAAATCCTCGCCCGTACAAACCAGTAGCATTCAACAAGTAGCTGGCAAAACCCAAAGCAGCCGTCGCCGCCGAAGCAGTCTTTGCCAAGAGAAACATCCAACCTGCGGTGAACCCCAAACTCGGAGTTAGATATTTGTAGCCATATTCGTAGGTTCCACCGCTGACAGCATGATTTGCAGCTAGTTGAGCGCTGTTAAGACCGTTGCAGGTTGCTATAAGGGCAGCGATCGCCATTGCTAAAATCACCGCAGGGCCAGCGATTCCGGCTGCAATACCGATACTGACAAATACCCCAGTACCGACAATCGAGCCTAAGCCCATCATGGTTGCGCCTAAAACCCCTAACTCTCGTTGCAGCTGTGGGGGTGAGGTTCTAGCAGACACAAGCCATCTCCCAGGTAAAAACTACCGATATGTTACTACCGACAGGTTAAGGCTGGGTTGTCATAGCGATCGCTCGATAATAATGATTAATTGAGTGTTGTTATGTGGAAGTTGTGATGTCTGTTGAGCTACTCCGGCGGAAATTTACAGTAGAAGAATATCACCAGATGGCGGCATCGGGTATTCTCACAGAAGATGACCGAGTGGAACTAATCCGAGGAGAAATTGTTGAAATGTCGCCTATTGGCAGGTTTCATGCAGCTTGCGTGAGGAGATTGATCAGACTTTTTTCTCAACGCTTGGGCGATCGCACTTTAGTCGATGCTCTAGATCCGGTGGAATTAGAAGACAATTCTGAACCTCAACCCGATTTGACATTGCTGCAACTGCGCGATGATTTTTATGCAGGGGGACATCCTCAATCAGAGGATATATTTCTGTTAGTTGAAGTTGCCGATACTACAGTTGAAACTGACCGTCAAGTAAAAATTCCCCTTTATGCTGAATACAATATTACAGAAGTTTGGCTGGTAGATATCAAAAAGGAATGTTTGGAAGTATACCGACAGCCCTCACCCAATGGCTACCAAGAAATTCAGAAGTACCAGCGGGGTCAAACCGTATCTGTGCAAGCTTTTCCTGAAGTTATTTTTACTGTAGATGAAGTGCTAGGATAATTGCTGATTTGCACTCACCAAGATTAACTAAGTTGCGATCGCTCGTAGCCGCGACGATAAAGTAATTCTAATTGCCCTCCATACTGCTGAATAAAGGCAAGTTGCCGCCGATACAACCCCCTAAACGTATTGGCAAAAAGGAGGGTGAATATAGCCACTATCAGCCCAAATGCTGTGGAAATTAAAGCCTCACTAATTCCGGCTGTGACATCGGCGGTTTGAGTACCTCCTACATCTCCCAATCTCAGAGAGGCAAAAGAGTTAATCAAACCTAAAACTGTCCCTAAAAGACCTAACAACGGGGCAAGGCTGATAATCGTATCAAACACTGTATTAAAACGCTTCAGCAAGGGCAACTCTGCTTGAGCGGCACTTTCTAAAGCCAGTCGAAAGTCTTCTGGGGTGGGCTTTTCTAATTCCAAAGCTGCCAGAAATATCCGCGCCATCGGTAAATCTGCATTTTGCTGTAGAATTGCGATCGCTTGCGCCCTGACATCGCCAGACTGTGGATTACTGCGGTACAGCGCCAAAACTTCGCCCACGAAACGAATTTGGCGAATAGTAATCTGCTGCCAAAAAAAAATCCTTTCTAAAATCAATGCCACTGCCAGGATAGAGAATCCCAGAAGCGGCAACATGACCACCCCACCAAGACAAAATAGACGCAAGACTGACATAAAAATTAGCTAATGGCTGAGTGCTAATCGCTAATTGTTTAAGAGCCATTAGCCATTAGCTAAGATTAGGGATTATTTGGAACGCGCTCAATTTGGGCGTAACCGCTGAAAACTAGCGTTTTACCTTGTGTTTCCAGCCGATTGATTCGCAGCGTTACACCATCGAGATTAAAGCGATCCAGATCGACCATGTTATCTAAAATCTCAGCGAATACCTTTGTCAAGGTATCAGAAATATCCCTTAACGATTCAGGCACCGCTTCAGATTGAAATTTGGCATCTTTAAAACGAACGCGCCGCCGCCTTTCCGCTGCTAGGGTCGCCGTCATGCTGACTGGCACCATTCCTTTTTCGCCTAAATCGGCTTGGGCAAAAATTTGCACTTGGTTATTGGGTAGCAGCTGTACGTTTACTTCGCTAAAGGATACAGGCTGACCGCCAGATAATTCTGTCAATTCAGGCGTTTCAAGATTTTGTAGCCGCTTTTTTACCAGTTCCGCCTGGAAGGATTGGTTGATATCTGCTTGTGATAGGGTTACTTGGGCAACCGCTTGGGTCGGTTGCTTGAGCAGAATCTTACCGTTCATTACACCGCTGAAGTCAATTGAGACGGCATCTGTCTCAAAAGAAACCTCCTGGGCGCGAAACTCGCGGCGAATTACCAGACCACTGCCATTCATCTTGAAGCTGTCAATACTTCCTTGTAGAAGTTTGCTGGAGGGATAGCAGCGAACAGCAACTTCTACAGACTCACTCTGGGTAAACAAGTGGCGAATCGTCTTGCTGGCTACCGTATTGAGAATGCGTTCTCCCCAATCCGTGCCTGTATTGTTTGTGAAACCAGTAAGGCCGCCTAACATAAAGTTTAACGTCCGCGAGAGTGCTTACTCTCTTGTTTGTAACAAAATATTAAGGAATGTGCAATCCAGAAAAAAGCGCTAAATGGTGCTAAAGCGCTTATGTATCAAGGTTATCAGCCTTAAAATGTCAAAATATATATAATTTTCTGACTTCTGCGATTAGTTAAATCAATAAGGGCGGTATTTTCTCAATAATGTAGCGATCGCTACGGGCAAACAATGGGAAACTATAGCCATTTATATACTGAATTCCTCACTCATCACCACCTATAACCGCAAAATTTACCTTTGTGCAGTCTTTTCCGAAAAAGGTAGAGGGCAAAATTTGAGAATCAAGGGCTGGCCGCTTTGCTGTCGCTAATCGCCTCTTTACGTGCGTCAAGTTTAACGCAGGCGCAATCAATTATCCTACCTGCTGACATTACTGCCACGATTGTTAGTAATTATGATTTAAATCTATACCATACTTGCATCCATACGTCAAGTAAATAAGCTAATTGGCTTCACAGTTTCACCCACTTTTTTTCGTTTCCAGGGTGAGCCTGGGAATGCTATAAATGAGGATCTGCCTCATCTATTCTTGTCTTGAGCGTTGTTACTAAAAAGGGGAGGCATAGCCTCCTTAAATTTCGTTCCTAGGCTGACCTGGGAACGAGAAACTTACAATAAAAATATTCAATATATGACCAGAATAATTATTCGCTACTACGATCCCAGCTATCCGTATTTAGAGTCGGCTATAAGGTCGATAAAGGGAGATTTTGAAATTGTTGTATACGATGACGGTAGCCGCGAGTTCCCGGATTTAAACTCTGTTAAAAATCGATGCCAAATCAGAAGATTAGAGCATCGGGGGCCAGCTTCTACTCTCATACAAGCTTTGATTGATGCCAAGAGAGAAAACGTACAACAAGTATTTATTCTAGATGGCGATGATGAGGCGCAAGAGTCTCTGCCGAATTTTCTCAACTCATCATTGCAATTACCTTACACGGCTGTGATCGGGCAATTCCGAGATGAACCTTCCCCAATTTACAAAAGCCAGGGAACTGATTTATTTCAGGAAGCTGTTGCTAATCTAAAATTTTGCCCCCCTTGCTTTAGTTTAAAACTGGGAAACTGGGTTGAAGAATTGCCTAGCGTTCTCCAAATGGTGCAAACAGAATATCTGGCAACTGGAACTTTATTTTTGGGTTTGTTTCTAACTCGTCAAACAGGGATTTCAGTCACCGATAAGGTAATTTATTGGAGACAGCACGAGGCACAAACCTACAGAAAACACCACCAAGAAAGACTTTTGGTTGGGCAGAGAATTTGGCAAATTTATAATCAAAGAATTTTGGAGAATTGTAGCCAAACATTGCGGCTTCATCCCAATGATGCTGTTGCTTATTACAATCGAGGTAATGTCCGATCTAGATTGGGCGATCGCCAAGGAGCAATTGAGGATTACACTCAGGCGTTACAGTTTAATTCTAACTTTACTGAAGCATACAGCAACCGAGGTGTGGCACGCTTTGATCTCGGAGATTACCAAGGCGCGATCGCAGACTATTCTCAAGCATTGCTACGAACCCCTAACTTTTCCCAAGCTTACAATAATCGCGGTAACGCCCGTTTGAGAATGGGCGAATATCTAGCTGCAATTGAGGATTTACACAAAGCGGCTAATTTGTTTCTTGTGCAAGGGGATGTGGAGAATTATAAGCGATCGCATACTCTCCTCGCTGAAGCACATTTTAACCTGGGAATCACTTTCTCTAGGCAAAGTAAGCTTAACGAAGCTTTAACTTGTTACCAAAAGGCGCTAGAAATTAAACCCGATTTTGCTCCCGCACGCTATCAAGTTCATACTATAAAGAAAGGTTACGAATTTACTACCGATTGGTTCTCCATAAATCTTGATATTTGGCAAAAATATTTAATACATCTTTCTCAGGTTTCTGGATTAAATATCTTAGAAATCGGAAGTTGGGAAGGAAGGTCTACTTGTTGGTTTGTAGACAATCTCTTAATTCAAGATTATAGTAAGATTACTTGTATAGATACCTTCGAGGGAAGTTTAGAACAGAGTTGGTACGAACCAAGTTATTTAAGATCCATCGAAAGTAGATTTAACTATAACATCCGTCGAACAGACTATCCGGAAAAAGTATGCAAAATAGTAGGCAAGTCTCAAGAAATATTGCGCTCGTTATCGCTGGAATCCTATGATGTTGTTTACATTGATGGTTCCCATCTAGCCAGCGATGTCCTTGAAGATGCCGTTTTAAGTTGGAGACTGGCCAAAGTTGGCGGTATTATCATCTTTGATGATTATGATTTTGTCTTCCCTGAAAATAACGTGCAAAATCCAAAAGTTGCTATAGACGCTTTTATTTCGGTTTTTTATAGTCAGGTTAAAGTTTTTCATCAATCTCACCAAGTTTTACTAGAGAAAATAGGTTATTAGATGAGCATCAAAGTATTTTACCCGATAGATAATCCCATAAAAACAACCATATAAAATAACTAGAATAAATAAAAAATATTCTGTATTAAGTAGCCGTGAAAGTGAGAGCAACATGAAACTGGTAGCAAAAAGAATAAAATGGTTGCTGGTAATATTGCCTTTTGTGGGAGTTATAAGAATAAAACAAGCGATCGCGCAACCCATTGTCTCAGATGCTGATGGCACTGGAACCATTGTCAACGTTGATGGCGATCGCTTAGACATCAGTGGGGGTAAACTCTCAGGACAAGGAGATAATCTCTTTCACAGCTTTAACCAATTTGGCCTAAATTCCGCTCAAACTGCCAACTTTCTCACCAACCAAAACATTCAGAATATTTTAGGACGGGTTGTGGGAGGAGATGCCTCTAAAATTAATGGTTTAATTCAAGTCATCGGCGGCAATTCCAACCTTTACCTGATGAATCCCGCAGGCATTATATTTGGCAACAACGCCAGATTAAACGTGCCTGCTTCTTTCACCGCCACCACCGCCACTAGCATCGGCTTTGGTAATAACAATTGGTTTAATGCTATTGGTAACAATAATTATGCAGATTTATCGGGAACTCCCAGCCTTTTTAATCTGAGTGCTACTCAAGCGAGTGCAATAGTAAATAGTGGCGACTTGGCGGTAGGACAAAATCAAAACCTCACCTTACTTAGTGGTGTGGTGGTTAATACCGGGCGACTCGCAGCACCAGGGGGAAATATCACCGTAGCAGCCGTTCCTGGTGGATTAGTGCGAATTGCTCAACCAGGAAATGTACTGAGTATAGAGGTTCCAGCGACGCAAAAGGCGGCAGATTCATCCTTAGCTCAGATGCTGACGGGTGGAGATATTAGTAACGCCACAGGCGTAAAAGTCAACAGCAACGGTCAGGTGGTACTCGCAGGATCTGGCATTGGGATACCGACAGATCCAGGTACAGCGATTGTATCTGGCAGCGCAGACGTGCAAGGCGACAGTGGCGGCAAAGTGCAGGTTTTGGGCGACAAAGTGGGGTTAGTTGGTGCCAATATCAACGCTTCCGGAAACTCAGGCGGGGGAACGGTGCTAATCGGCGGCGACTATCAAGGTAAAGGGACGGTACCAAACGCCTCTAGAACTTATGTCAGTAAAGACTCGGCAATTAATGCCGATAGCAAAATCAACGGCAATGGGGGGCGCGTCATCGTTTGGGCAGACGATGCAACAGAATTTCATGGCAACATCAGCGCCCGTGGCGGCAGCAATTCCGGCAACGGCGGGTTTGTAGAAGTGTCGGGTAAGCAGGGTTTAAGTTTTACAGGGAAGGTGGATACAAGTGCTGATAAAGGCAGTGCAGGAACCTTGTTACTCGATCCGGTGAATATCAGGGTTACGGATCAAAGTGCGGGGCCGGGAGCGCAAGATGCTCAATTAGCAGATGGTCAAATTCTTTTTAATGATACCCCTCCGGCTGATTTCATTATTTCGGAAACAGCGCTGGAGCAAGCAGTTAACTTTGGCGATGTGATTTTGCAAGCGACTAACAATATCACAATTGACAATCTTACGACTGACGGCGTTCTGAACTTTGGCTTTGGGCAGGCTACATCAATTACTTTTCTTGCCGATGCCGATCTAGATGGTGTGGGTTCGTTTGTAATGAATCCAGCAAACGCCATCAATACTAATGGGGCAAATTTATCAATTACAGGAGCAAGTCTGACTTTAGGAAATATGGCTACAGGTCGGGGGGATCTTCTACTCACCAGTCGCAACGGCGCGATCGCTACTGGCACTCTCGACACCACTTCTTTCTCCGTTGGTTTTGGTGGTAACGTTCTCATTAATGCCACCAACGGCAACATTCTTATAGATGATGTCATCACACGAGGTGGGCCAATTTCAATCACCAACAACAACGGCGGGATCGAGACTGGCATATTAGATTCCACTACTGGCTTTGAGGACGCTCCTATTACCATTACTGCTACCAACGGCGACATTGCTACAGATGACATCCAAGGTGGGGCAATTTCAATCATCAACAACAGCGGCGCGATCGCTACTGGTGTTCTCGACTCTTCTGTTTTTTATGGTAATGCTGGCAATGTTCTCCTCAATGCCACCAGCGGCAACATTACTACAGATGACATTATTACTTCTGTTGGGGATGGTGATGGTGGAAACGTAAATATTGATGCCACCAACGGCAACATTCTTACAGGCAACATTACTACCTCTGGCGATAGGGATACCAGTGGTGCAGTGAGCTTAACTGCTACAGGCAATACTGCTACAGGCAATATTGAAACTGGTGCTATTGATACCTCAATAACAGGTTTTGATATCACAGGTGGCGCTGTAACTTTAGATGCGGGAAACAATGTTAGGTTTACAACCATAAATACCCAAGCTACAGATATAGATGGTGGAGATACTATAGGTGGAGATGTAATTATCACGGCTTCCGGAGTTGTGCAAGGAACCGGACTACTCAACAGCGGTGCTACCATTCAGACTCAGGGATTTAGCCAATTTGCTCCGGGATCAGCTCAAGGCGGATCTGTGGCAATTCAACACAATGGAGGGCGAGATAATTTTAGATTTATCGTCGGTGATGCGGCGAATAACGGTACAGCAGGCTCTATTGATACGGGTGGAAGTAGTGGGAACGGTCAGATAATTTCGCCGACACAAACCATTCCGAATGTCAATACTTTGATTCCCAATGACAACACCTTTGATGTCGGCGATCCCACCGTCAATGGTATCAGAATCACCTTCATCAACCAAGCACCGACAATAACAGCAAATTCCCTGCTACCAGAAGTGCAACAAAATCAGTCAATTACCTTCACATTGGCAGATTTAAGTACAGGAGTGAACGATACAAATAATGACTTTACCTCAGTACGTCTGGATGCAATTAATGGGGGAACGCTAACAAGACAAGATGGCACGCCAATTGTCCCTGGCACGGTTTTGTCTGTTAACGACGTTTTAGTTTACACGCCGCCAGCAGGGGTTATTGGTCAGATTAATGCTTTGACGATTAGCGCCAGCGATCGCGTTTCCTTCTCCGCACCGCTACAGCTTGCCATCAATGTTTCTCAGCTACCGCCGCCGCCGCCGCCACCGCCGCCGCCACCGCCGCCGCCACCGCCGCCAACACCTTTACCCACACCACTACCAACACCTATACCAACCCCTGTACCAACACCAAGGCGACTTTCTAGAGATTTATCACCACCCCAGGAACAACCCCTTACACAACTACAACCGATTATTCAACTTGTCTCTGTTGAAATTGACCCGTTTTTTGCACAAGTTGACCAGGGTTTCACGCTGCAATTTCAGCAATATTTGGGAGCAATTGCCGATACTCAGCTGGCCAGCTTAGACGAGGCGCGGGAAATTACTGCCGAAATTGAGGAAGCCACAGGCATTAAACCTGCCCTAGTTTATGTAACTTTTGTACCCCAGGCAGTTGCAACAACGGGGACAGAAAATCCCCGGTCACAGGATAGCGACCAACTGGAAATCTTGATTGTGACAGCCAAGAAACCACCAATTCGCCGGAGAATAGCAGGAGCAACACGAGGTCAAGTTCTTAAATTCGCCCAAGAATTTCGCGGCGAACTGACCAAACCTATGAGAACGCGAGACTACCTGAAATCTGGCCAGCAACTCTATCAGTGGCTGATCGCACCTTTGGAAGGAGATTTAAGCGATCGCAAAATAAATAATCTCGTATTTCTCATGGATGCCGGGTTGCGGAGCCTACCTGTCGCCGCCCTCCACGATGGTAAAGGATTTCTGATAGAAAAATACAGCGTCGGCTTGATGCCCAGTCTCAGTCTCACCGATACTCGTTACCGCGACATCAAAAATTCCCAAGTTTTGGCAATGGGTGCTGCCAAATTTACCACGCAAAACCCCTTACCAGCAGTTCCAGCAGAATTATCCATCATCGCTGATACTCTGTGGTCAGGCAAATTTTTCCTGAACGAAGCTTTCACCCTAAATAATCTCAAGACACAGCGCCAAAAACAACCCTTCGGAATTGTACACTTAGGCACTCACGCAGAATTTAAACCAGGCGCTCCCAGCAACTCCTACATCCAGCTTTGGGACACTCAGCTGCGATTAGACCAGATGCGGCAGCTCGGCTGGAACGATCCCCCAGTAGAATTATTAGTGCTAAGCGCCTGTCGTACAGCTTTGGGAGATGAACAAGCAGAGTTAGGTTTTGCCGGATTAGCAGTGCAAGCTGGAGTGAAATCAGCGCTGGCTTCTTTATGGTACGTGTCAGATGAAGGTACTTTGGGGCTGATGAGTAACTTTTATGAGGAATTGAAAAAAGCCCCGATTAAAGCAGAAGCGCTACGTAGGACTCAGCTGGCAATGCTCAAAGGGCAAGTACGCCTTGAGGGTGGTCAAATCCGCACTTCTAATGGCTACTTCCCCTTGCCAACGTCTCTTGTTTCTAGGGGAGACGAAAACTTTCAGCATCCCTACTACTGGGCAGCTTTTACAATGATTGGCAACCCTTGGTAGGGGCGGGATGGTGTAAATACCAGGCGCTACTCGCGCGATCGCTATTTCCCCTGGAGGAAGCGATCGCGGTTTGCTAGAATTCTAGCCAATCGAATCTCCGAATTATTTGTCTTGAGTGGTGGCGACACTCGGCGCAGTTGAATCACAGAAGTCCCCAATCCCTAGTCAACATCAAACATCCGCTCAGGCGCTGGTAGTTCTACCAAAGGATAGTTGCGCCCAGACTAAAGAGTCAGTATAATCACCGTTGGTACGGATAGCCAAGCAGCCTAAACTCAGCAAGGTGGGAAGTATGATTTTTCCCTATCCCTGGTGACAGCGACCTTGAGGATGATTGGCAACCCCCAGATACCGATCTGGAAGGGGACATCTCTAAAGCAACTTAATTTTAGTAAATACATATTTTAAAGTTATATCCACTTCCTTTAGGAAATAAATGTCTTCCTAAGTGTATATACCTAAATAAATAAAACTATAGTAACACATCTTATTAAGATTAATATGTTAAAAATATGGTTAGGATACTCTCGCAGGATAGCCTGGAAAACAAGAGAGATAGTATCATCTCTGTGGCAGTTAATTAAAAGTTTACCAGCCATCTACTACCTAATAGTGCCAGAAAGACTCGGTGCAATCTTACCAAATTTCTGGTTTCCTGCTACCCGCAAGCCGTTGGGGTAACAGGAAACCAGATTCTGAAACGAGTCGGGTGTTTCTTTGCAGGAATTAGTAAGATGAAAGTCGGTGTTTGCTCAATCAGCTTTTTGCTGAAAGCCAAAAATCAAGTAGGGAAGGAAACAGGAAAAGGGCTAAGATACCTAATTTTGCCTTTAGCGTTGAGCTTTTTGCCTGTAAGCAGCCCTATGGGGATAAAATTAGCGATCGCGCAGCCACAACCGATCGTACCTGATGCGGACACTGGCACCCAAGTCAACACCAACGGCGATCGCTTTGACATCACAGGCGGCAAAGTTTCCAACGATCAAACGAACCTTTTCCACAGCTTTACCCAGTTTGGTCTGGATGCGAACCAAATTGCCAATTTTATATCGCTACCAGGAATTCAAAATATATTAGGTCGCGTCACAGGTGGTAACGCTTCCGTAATTAACGGGATTATACAGGTAACAAATGGCAACGCCAACCTCTTCCTGATGAACCCAGCAGGAATTGTGTTTGGCTCAGGAGCAAGCCTGAATGTCCCAGCCAGCTTTACCGCTACCACTGCCACAGGAATAGGCTTTGGTGACAACTGGTTAAGTGCATATGGTAATAATAACTACGCAGCCCTGAATGGGAATCCCAACGCCTTTGCCTTCACCAACGCTCAGCCTGGTGCGATTGTCAACGCAGGGCAGTTGAGCGTACCACTAGGAAAAGATATAGCCTTACTCGGCGGCACTGTAGTAAACACGGGAAACCTGCAAGCACCAGAGGGTAATATCACCGTGACAGCCGTACCAGGTAAAAACATGGTACGTCTGAGCCAACCAGGGAATGTACTGAGTTTAGAAGTTCAACCGCTTCCCCCATCTGTTCCCATCGCCCCATCCCCCTCGGTAGCACCCTCGCTTCCCCAGTTGTTAACTGGAGGTGGTGGGGTTAATGCCACAGGGCTAACAGTCAATAGCAGTGGTCAAGTGGTGCTAACAGGTTCTAACATTAGCATTCCCACAGAACCAGGAGTAGCGATCGCCTCCGGCAATCTCAATGTTTCCGGACAAACTGGCGGCAAAGTGCAAGTGCTAGGCAACCAAGTTGGGCTGGTAGGTGCGAATATAAACGCCTCTGGCACAAATGGCGGTGGAAGCGTGTTAATCGGCGGCGACTATCAAGGTAAAGGTACAGTACCAAACGCCGAACGCACCTACATTGATAGCACTTCTACAATTAATGCCAACAGTCTTCTTAACGGAGATGGTGGGCGTGTCATCGTCTGGGCAGATCAAGCTACAGAGTTTTTTGGCAACATCAGCGCCCGTGGTGGCGATAATTCAGGTAATGGCGGCTTTGTCGAAGTATCAGGCAAGATAAACCTGAATTTCAAAGGCACAGTCGATACCCAAGCACCGGAAGGTACTATGGGAACCTTGCTACTAGATCCAGTAGACATCAAAATCGAGAGCGGCAGCGGTGACGGTGCGGCGGACGGAACGAACACATTTGCAGGCGATCCTTCCGGCACTACTGCTCGCATACTCTCTGGCGACCCCGGACCTACAATCATCTACGAGTCAGAACTAGAGGGTATTTCTGGCAGTACCAACATAAGTCTACAAGCCAGTAACAATATTACAATCGAGAAATTAACAGACAACGCTTTGACCTTTGATCCTGGCACAGGAAGGATCTCCTTTACGGCGGGTGGAGCGTTTTCTATGGATCGAGGAGACACTATTGTTGCCGAGGGTAGAACTGTATCAATTTCAGGAGCAACAGGTGTAACCGTTGGAAATATAGATACTTCAGCTAAGAGCCAAGGCAATGCTGGAGGTGTATCTTTGACATCCAGCTCCGGCAACATCATCGCCGGGAATATAATCACAAGCGATCAAGGCCCCGGTAATGGAGGTTCTGTAAATTTAACTGCCAGAAGCAACATTAGCGCAGGCGATATAACAACCGCAGATCAAAGCCAAGGCAATGCTGGTTCAATAACGGTTTTGTCAACTGGCGGCACCATTAACGTCGGCAACTTAGATGCAAGCGAGCAGGGGCCGGGTGATTCGGGTGCTGTGAATCTCACCGCCTCTGGAAACATTACACATAAAACTATAGATCAGACTGAGCAGGGGCCGGGCGATGCGGCAGCTTCGGCTAACGTAAGACCAACAACAGGTACTAATACCAATACAGGTAACACAGGCAACACAGGTAACACAGGCAACACAGGCGGAAACCAAAACCCACCGCCTGGTGGGAATACAGGCGGCAATACGGGCGGTAGCACAGGCAACACAGGCGGAAACCAAAACCCACCGCCTGGTGGGAATACAGGCGGCAATACGGGCGGTAGCACAGGGAACACAGGCGGCAACCAAAACCCACCGCCTGGTGGGGATACAGGCGGCAATACAGGTAACACGGGCGGCAACACGGGCGGTAGCACAGGCGGAAACCAAAACCCACCGCCTGGTGGGGATACAGGCGGCAATACGGGCGGTAATACAGGTAACACGGGCGGTAGCACAGGGAACACAGGCGGCAACCAAAACCCACCGCCTGGTGGGGATACAGGGGGCAATACAGGGAACACGGGCGGTAGCACAGGGAACACAGGCGGAAACCAAAACCCACCGGGGGGGAACCAAAACCCGTCGGGCGGAGGCAGCACAGGTGGTGACACAGGTGGTAGCACAGGTGGCACGGGCAGCACAGGTGGTGACACAGGTGGTAGCACAGGTGGCAGCACAGGTGGCACGGGCAGCACAGGTGGTGACACAGGTGGTAGCACAGGTGGCACGGGCAGCACAGGTGGTGACACAGGTGGTAGCACAGGTGGCACGGGCAGCACAGGTGGTGACACAGGTGGCACGGGCAACACAGGTGGTAGCACAGGTGGCAACACAGGTGGTGGCACGGGTGCCAGCTCAGGCAACACGGATAGCAGCACAGGTGGCACGGGCAACACAGGCGGCAACCAAGGTAGTGGCAGCACGGGCGGCAACCAAGGTGGCAGCAGTACAGACACCTCTAATGGTGGCACGGGAAGCACTGGCGGCACTGGTAGTAACAGTGGTAGCGGTACTGGTGGCACGACTACCAACAAACCAAGCTCTGGAGGTAGCAAAACTGACGCTGGCAGCGATCGCGCAAGCTCCGGAGATGGTCAAGCAAGCTCCGGAGATGGTCAAGCAAGCTCCGGAGATGGTCAAGCAAGCTCCGGAGATGGTCAAGCAAGCTCCGGAGATGGTCAAACAGATCAGGCAGGCGATCGCCCTCTCAACTCTTCCCAAGAGGCTAATTCATCACCGAAACAATCGGTACAGGCAAACGTGCCATCAGTTTCAGATAGAAGTGGAGACTCGATTTCTGCGCTTGATGAATCCTATACGCGGCAATTTGAGCAATATTTAGGGCTGGACGCTCAACCTCGAATTACAACACTGGCAGATGCCCAGGCAAATCTACAAAAAATTGAGCAAGCAACTGGGGTTAAACCTGCACTCATCTATATAGCTTTTGTCCCCCAGACGGCTGTACCCAATGGGACAGCAAACACGGTACAGGAGCAATCAAACAAACCAGAAACCCAGCAACAGTCTAGTTCCCCAAGCACAGTGACCCAAATTCGGACTGTGCATGATAACGACCAGCTGGAATTAATGGTGGTGACATCAGATGGTGTACCAATTCGTAAGCGGGTTGATGGGACAATGCGATCGCAAGTTCTCAACATTGCCAATAAATTCCGCTCCCAAGTCATTAACCCCCGAAAACAGAACGGCTACCTAGCTCCAGCCCAACAACTATATAAGTGGCTGATAGCACCCATCGCCGCTGATTTACAACAGCAAGGTATCCAGAATCTGGTCTTCATCCCAGACACAGGCTTACGCTCTATCCCTATGGCTGCTCTCCACGATGGTCAAAAGTTTCTCGTGCAGAACTACAGCGTCGGGATGATGCCCAGTCTCAGCCTCACCGATACCACACACAAAGACATCAGAAACTCTCAAGTCCTGGCAATGGGAATGGCGAAATTCTCCAACCACAGCCCCTTACCAGCAGTACCTCTAGAATTGGCTAGCATTACACCAAATCTCTGGGAGGGCAAGTCCTTCCTAAACGATACCTTCACCCTAAAGAATCTCAAGTCGCAACGCAGCAGTTCGCAACCCTTTGCCATTGTCCACTTGGCAACCCATGCCGAATTTGAGTTTGGTCCCCCCAGCAAATCTTACATTCAGCTGTGGGACACCAAACTTCGATTAGACCAACTGCGACAAATGGGCTGGAACGATCCGCCTGTGGAGTTATTAGTGCTGAGTGCCTGTCGTACAGCACTAGGCAGCGAACAAGCAGAGATGGGCTTTGCGGGCTTAGCTATTCAGGCAGGCGTAAAGTCGGCACTGGGCAGTCTATGGTACGTCAATGATGCCGGAACACTGGGACTGATGAGCAACTTCTACGAACAATTGAAAAAAACCCCCACCAAAGCCCAGGCATTACGAGAGGCGCAGATAGCGATGCTCAATGGGAAAATACGCATTGAGGGCAATCAAATGGTTAGTCTCAAGGGAAATATTCTGCTACCTCCAGAACTGTCAAGACCAGGAAGTAAAAGTCTCGCGCATCCCTATTACTGGGCAGCTTTCACCATAATTGGGAATCCCTGGTAATAGAGTTTTGAGTTTTGAGTTTTCAATTAAGAAAATTTCTTCACAAACTCAAAACTCAACATTCAACACTCAACATTGTTTAATGCCCAGTCGCGAATCAGCGCATTCACCTGTTCTGGCACCTCATCATGGGGACAATGACCCGCCCGCAGAAAATGCTCTGTCAGTTGAGGGTAGAATTTGCGAAACTTCTCTGACCTCTCTTTAGCATTTATCCAAGGGTCTGCTTCTCCCCAGATCATTAACAACGGACAGCGCAGCTGCTGTAATAAAACATCAACTTTTTCGCCTTGGGAGGTTCTAAATACCGAGGCAAACACTTGCACAGCACCATCGTCACAGGAAGGACGATATATTTCGTCTATCAACTGCTCTGTAATCGCACTCTTGTCGAGATAAACTTTCTCTAGCGTATTGCGAATCACCGAGCGTTGCCGCACGTACTGAAACAACAGAAAACTTGCCCACGGTTGCTGAAAAATTGATTGCGTTGCCTCACCCAGCACTTTCTGAAAGGGATGAGGTTCGGGGGCAGGATCTTTAACTGTAAACGGGCCAGCACTATTGAGCAATACTAAACCCGCCGCCTGCTCCGGACATTGAGCTGCCACACACAACGCCGCATAGCCGCCTAAAGAGTTCCCTGCCACTACAGCAGGTTGACCAATGACGCTGGTAATGAAGTCATGCAGCTGGTCGCGCCATAAGTCACTGGTGTACTGCCATTCCGGTTTGGCGGAACGTCCGAAGCCTAGCAAGTCAATTGCCCAAACTTCAAAATCTTTACTAAGTCCAGTAATATTTTTGCGCCAGTGGTCTGTGGAGGCACCAAAGCCATGAATCAATAACAGGGGTGGGCGTTCGGGGTGCCGTTGCCCCGCCTTTACATAATAAATAGACTGCCCTCGCCATTGCCAATAAGTGCCAGGGATGGGGGCAGTAGAAGCCGCTGAAGTTGCCTGCATCGGAGGAATATTAAGTAATGTTAACTTCTTTATTTTAGCTTGGACGAAGGGTTGGGTGGTTTTGGGCGTCGAGTTAGCCAATTTTGCGAGTGTTGAGTAATATAAAAAAAGCAGCGATCAAATCTTAAAGTTTGCCTTGAATGATCCAACCCAGAAGCGGTAGTCGCAAGCTCGTTCGCAACGCTTACGCACTCTCTTCGCATCGCTGCTGGGGCAGAAAAAAGGAGATTTCAAGTAAGATTGCTTAATTGTAGATAACTGTAAATAACACAAAAGAGGGGAGAGCAGTGTCTGTCGAAACTGTAGAAAAGCGTTCAACAGTCCGTAAACTCGCGCCTCGTTATCGTGTGTTGCTCCATAATGATGACTTCAACCCAATGGAGTACGTGGTGCAGATATTGATAACGACGGTGCCAAATATCACGCAACCTCAGGCCGTCAGCATTATGATGGAAGCTCACACTAACGGGCTTGCCTTAGTAATTACCTGCGCCCAGGAACACGCGGAGTTTTATTGCGAAACTTTGAAAAATCACGGTCTGACCAGCACAATTGAACCAGACGAGTAGCGCTTAAGAGGCAAGGGTTGTTTAAATTAAACCTCGTCCATTTAGCCCAGTACCCAGCGCCCGTGCGGCTGGGCTTATTTGTCCTAAGCTTGCTCTCAATCTGGTTGCCTCTAGCAGCACCAATTTACATATTTGTCAAGGATACTAACTTGGTCACTATCCTGACTATGGGGCTGTTGTTCGTTGAGTTTCTGTTGCTGCTGAGGTTTTGGGGTCAGAATGTCTATCAGCAATCCCATTTGCTACGAAGCTATGGTTTGCAAGGAACGCGACGAAACGGGTTAGAGCTTTTATCTGGGCTTGGTGTTGGTGTCATTATTACCTTCAGTTTGTTTTGGCTGGAGGGGTTGTTGGGTTGGCTGGTTTGGCAAAGTCCCACAGTTGTGTTACCCAGGTTGATTGTCGAAGGTTTAGCTAGCGCTTTGGGTATTGGTTTGGCAGAGGAATTGGTATTCCGGGGCTGGCTGCTGGATGAACTGGAACGGGATTATCGCCCCCGCCTAGTTCTGTGGGCAGATGTTTTAATATTTGCCTTGCTGCACTTTCTGAAGCCGCCGGCGGAGATTCTGCGGACTTTACCTGGGTTTCCGGGGTTGATACTGTTTGGTTTAACGCTGGTGTGGGCGAAGCGTGGAAGCAAAGGTCGCCTCGGTTTACCGATTGGTCTGCACGCTGGTATGGTTTGGGGATATTACATCATTAATGTAGGGCAAATGGTGCAATTTTCTGGTCTGGTTTCTGACTGGATTACTGGTGTTGATAAGAATCCTTTGGCTGGGGCGATGGGGTTGATGTTTTTGGGAGTTTTGGCGTTTTTGATGAGGATGCGATCGCGATCGCCAAAAATCTCGTCTTGAGCGATCGCGCTTTTCTAATAGCAAACATTCCCCGATAATTGTGTATTTTGTAGCTTAACCGCACCCAAGTTGGTAATGCAGTTCCGCTCCTACTTTCATTAAAATTGGCACCGGAAATTTATACCAGAATTTATGCGCTCAAAGAGGTTAAAAAACCATTTGCGCCGCAGATGTACCAACCAAACACGCTCTTTCCAGATTCACTCCAGTCAAATTAACACCATCTAACTCAGCACAAAGCAGATTTGCTCCTGACAAATTAGCGCCAGCGAGATTTGCACCCCTTAAGTCGGCTTCTTCCAAATTTGCATCAGTAAGCAAAGCACCTCGCAAATCTGCTTGACTCAAATCTGCACCTTGGAGATTAGCACCACTCAAGTTTACGCCTCGCAAGTCAGCACTGCGTAAATCTACACCCTGTAAATTCACACTCATCAAGTTAGCGCCGCTTAAGAAAGCACCAGCAAAAGACGCTTGGGTTAGCTTAGTTCCCATCAAATTCGCGCCCCGCAGGTTGCTACCCCGCAAGTCAGCACCAGTTAAGTCAGCTTGCATCAAGTTAGCGCCCAACAGGTTAGCCCGCAAATCTGCCCCCGCTAAAAGACTCTCGATTAAATTAGCGCCATCTAGACGGGCACGTTCTAAATTTGAGCCACTAAAATTTGTACCGACGAGATTAGCACCAGCGAGATTAATTCCCCGCAAATCGACGCTAGAGAGGTCTTCGTCTTCTAAATCTGCACCTGCTAGTTGCTTGAGTTTGCCTAAGCGAATTGCTTCGATGTCCATTGATTCCTATTTGAAGGATTGAAGGATTGAAGGATGGCTAATTGTTGTTTTAATACTATTAGCCATTAGCTTGATATGTTTTTACCTTTTGCCCTAATTTGCAACGCGGTTGGGTTGTGTAGTTGTACCGCTATACAAGTTAGCATCTAACAGCCACATTGCCGTTGTTACTTTAGTTGGGCTAACTGGTAGAATCAAACCCTGTTGCATACCCATGACTAACAGAGATAGAGTTTCAACAAGTTTAGGATCGAAGCGATCGCCTTGTTTTTGCCTGCACTCATCTAAAGCTTTGGACAAATTCTCTTCACTGTCAGGATGAGATTTTCTAGCTTTAGCTAATCGACACTGAAAATCTGCTACTAACGCTAAAATCCTCGATTCCAAGGGAATTTCATCTCCAGCTAACCCCGCAGGTGTTCCCATGCCATTCCACCATTCAGACTGGTGAGTGACGATTTGAGCCACTGCCCGTAATTGTGGCATAGTTCGCAACGCTTGCGCCCCCGGCACCAAAGGACAAGTCAGGGGACAACTCGGTGCTTCATCGTCGTAAAGCTTCGTCATACTGGGTTCCAAAATACTTTCCGCACTCTGCAAAGGATCGATGCGGTGCAGCAACCCTGCAAGGCGCATTCGCTTCATCTGCCAAGCAGGTAAGTCTAGGATCTGTCCCATCATTTCGGAGAGCGCCACGACTTCAGCAGCTGCCATTGGGTTAGTGACATCCGCCATATCCATCAGCTGCGCCATCCGCAGAAATGCTTGCACTTCGTTGGAAACCAAGTTGCGATCCAGTGCTTGTTGGCGAGAACCTGTAGGGATGTTTGAATGCTCGCCTGTAGATAATATGTCTTCTTGCCCATCTTGGAGATAATCTATCACGCGAGACACAACCACGCTTAGCTGCTCTGATGAAGCTAAAGATGGATGAATATTGTCTCTTATGGCGAGTAGTTTTTTCTCAAGTTCTGGATCGTAGGGGGCAATGTGCGCGATCGCTAAATCTACTGTCTCTTTTACTAACTCCGGCTCAAATGTCCATAATCCATAAAATTTGCGCTCTAAGTCTGACGCTGGTTTTCCTGCGGTACCATAATCTTCCGCCGACAGCTCTTGACAAAGCACCATTGCTGTGTACGTAGGCGAAATTATGATCAGGTGCCATTCTTCAGCTACCGGATCGGCTGGATCTAATCCTACTAATGCCACGTTGGGCATCTGGCTGGTGGGGTGTTCTTTAAAACCCGCATCCGCTGCCGCCATGATCACAATCTGACCCGCCTTTTGTGCTATTTCTCCATAGCGATCCGCTTCTTGCAGATACCATTTCCCCCGCTGGAAGGCTGCGATTACTAGAGGTAAACTGTCCTCAGTTAAAATGTGGTCTTCCAGGGCATGGCACAAGGATACTAGGGTGTTTTTGTAGTACACCCCAAATCTTATTGGTCTTTTGCCCGTTTTGTGGGCTGCTTCTAGCTGTTGGAGAATTGAGCCTTCTAACATGGTTTGGACTTTTGTTAAACTAACCGCTTCCGGCGCAAAGTGCGCTAAATATAGACAAAAGAGAGGGAGAGAAAGTTTTGAGGTTTTGTGGGGTGGGCAATATGCCTGCCCCAGTATATTTTAGGAGACTGTTGCCAGCTGTTTCGGCTTTGGCTCAATTGGTGCAGCCAAGGCTGATTCTAAGTCTGCACATCCAAGTCTTTGTTCTAAAATCTTCATAACTTCGCGTCCGAAGTCGTTGGGATTTTGTTGCCATGCTTGGAGGCAAACTTCACCGAAGAACGAGCCAAGGGGTTCTGGATTCCAGAGAAGTTTTTTGGCTGTCCACGGCATTATGCTCATAGGGTTATATCCTGGCTTGAGGATATCATTTTTGAAAGCGTATTCTTCTAAATGGGTGTGCGGTTGCAATCCTATAAAGAAGATGGCTGGTTCGACTTTATCTTCACCAAAAATTTTCTCTAGTTCCCGGTGATAGGCAATGGTTTGGCGAATAGTTTCATGAGTTTCGTCAATTACGTTAAATGAGTAATTGACAGATACTAAATCGTTGAATCCAGCTGCTTTTAAGTCGCGGCAGTTTTCTAATACCGTGCGGAGGTTATAACCCATTCGCATTTTCCGCACGAGTTCCTGAGAACCGCTGGTAATGCCGATTTCAAAGTAGTTCATCCCTGTTTTCACCATCAGATCGCATAATTCTGGTGTCAGGTTATCTGCCCGAATGTAAGCTGCCCAATGTATATCTTTCATCCCGGCATCGATGATTTTTTGCAATAGTTCAACGGCATCGTCGATGAATTTCCGGGCTGGGATAAATTGAGCATCGGTAAACCAGAAGTTGCGGATACCTCGGTTATAAAGTTGTTGCATTTCGGCTACAACTTCTTCCGCTGGGTTGATGCGTACTTGCTTACCTTCAATGACGGTGTAAATGCAGTAGCAGCAGTTGTGCGGACAGCCGCGTTTTGTCTGCACGCCAACATAGAAATCTTCGTCTTGCAGGTAATATTGAAATTCAGGCCAGATGGTTTCGATGTAGTCGTAGTTGCAGGCGGTTTTTTCAATGGAAGTGGGGCTTTCGTGGATCATGCGATCGCGTGGCTTTGTCTCTCCCACCACATAACACCGTTCATCCCGGAATTCTTGCCCTCGAAGCATTTTTTCCAGCAGCGCCTCGCCTTCACCTACTGAAACTATTGTCCCCGTTGGTAAGCTCTTACTCAGTTGTTCGTAAAACACGCTGACAGCACCGCCACCCACAACAGTTTGAGCGTTTGGGTTATATTTCTGAGCGCGTTTCAGTCCCCGTTTAATTAATCCCTGGTTGCGCCAAAGTTCGGTGTAGTATGCCGTCGTCACTCGCAAGCCGCCCAATGCTCCCCGCAATCTCACTAAGGGATTTGGGGCATAGTAAAATTCAAAAGCGTTTTGCAGTGGGTTGCCACCTCTGCCTCCTACAGGCGCATAAATCTGAATATCGCGCCAAGAATAGACTAACAGTGTTGGTTTGAATTCATCCACGCAGGTATCTAACGCACCGGCGAAATCCAAAGGCGGTACTGTTCCCAAGTCAAATATCCGCTGTTGTACGTTTGGGAACAGTTTGTGTACGTGATCTGCTAAGTACACAACCCCAATTGGAAAGATGGGATTGCAGGGTAGGCGGACGTAGAGAATTCGATTTTCCATTATTTTTTCTTTGTATTCAGATTCACGACTATTCAAACTTGGCTAACGGATGCCGTCTAAGAAAGCTTCTCGCTTTCCAAGAACGTTCTCAAGAATTATTTTGACTAAGACTTGATCGAGATTGGAGCCATTTTTGGTATTTTTGCCTACTACAGTGGCTTAAGAAGCCATTTTTAGCCCAGTATCATCGGCTACAGCAGCACTATTGAGCTATTAAGTTTCTGAAATCTGTTTATATAACTTTACGATAACATTGAGTTCACAAGAGCGTAGCGCTAATTTTTGCTGTGTAGGCGAAAAAGGGGACTTGGGGGACAAGGAAGACAAGTAAAAAATCCCAAACTGCGATTTGTTGGGTTGAGGTTCCAAGGGCCCAGCCTACAACTTGGGAGAAAAAGCGTCGGTCTCGAATCCCAAGTCTCGCCCTGCGGGATGCCGATTCATGCTTGCGATCGCCAGTTGCAACTTCTAAAAATTTAATGTTTTCTTTATAAATTCAGAAATAATTATGAGAAGAATACTCAGTTGGTAGTCGAGTTTACAACAAACGGGGATCGCTCGGTGTTAACTTAATTAATGTAGTTTAATTCTAGTGGCGCAAAGCTCCTCGGCAGTTATGGCTCAAATACTTGATCCCGTCCCTTTTGGTAACACCAATTACATTCTCTGCTGCTACGTCAATGCTACAAGCCACATTCAAATTGCTCGGATTAGTAATATTCCGAACTGGTACTTCGAGCGTGTTGTGTTTCCCGGACAACGCTTAGTGTTTGAAGCACTGCCAGAAGCACTTCTGGAAATTCATTCAGGAATGATGGCAAGTGCCATTATCTCAGATAACATACCGTGCGATCGCCTGTGTATCGACGAAAAAAAGGATTCTGATTTTAATAATAAAATTTTTGAACACAAAGAACAAATAGAGGATAACCAGCAAAAAGTTGCAGTTCAGAAGAAGAAAACCCTGGAAACCACTGAATCTTTAACAACCACTTATATAGGTTAATAAGCTTGCAAAATTTGAGCGTTGCAAAGGGTTGTCGGTATCGGCAGCCTTTTTTTTAGTCATTAGTCAGCTAAGAGTTGTAAGGTTGTCAAATTGAGATTTTATTAGGTTCTAACAACCTGACAACGTTCCAACGCCAACGAATAACTAATAATCAGCTAAAATATTAAGATAGTATGCGGAAACTGCTATATTTGGCGCTGGATGAGTTAAAGAGTGAATCTACCTTCCTTTATTTGGCTTTGGAAAATTGCTGCTTGGTCGATGGGTTTGTCACTCGTCGCCTATCTACTGCTGGGCGTAACTGGCATTTGGATGTTTAGGGCGCGTCAGCAAGAGCATTCCCGACCCCAATGGTTGCGACCTTTTCACTACACCACTGGCGCGATAATGGTGGGTTTGGTCTTGCTGCTGCTAGCCATTGGAATTGTAGGAACGCTAGGTCATTATGGCAGCTTGGGTCACTCGGCGCATTTAATCGCTGGAGGGGCGGTGGTGGCGCTGGTGTTACTTTCAGCTGGCAGTGCTACTTTAATTAGCTCAAATCGAGCTTGGGCGCGTTCGGTTCATGTCGCAACCAATCTGGTACTGCTGGTTGGATTCGTCTGGGTAACGGTGACAGGCTGGAGCGTTGTGCAAAAATATTTACCTTAGATTCTCATTTTTGTAACACTTAAATTTATACAAATAGATAGAGGCAAAGGTTTCACAATCTAGCTATTTGCTTAAAAACCAATCGCCATCCGCAACAAAAACGCGATCGCACTTCTTCTATCTTCACTCTCGCCATCTTTAGTTAACATGAAAATGTAGGCTTACCCCACCCTTCTAATGAGTAGTCCGTTCGTCGCCGTAATTCTAGTAATGCTTATTGCCGCCTTGGTAGGCAGCGCGGTAGGTTTACGATCTCCCCTTGGTAGCAATGGCAACGAAGTGATTCCTCCTACGGCTGGAACATCAAATTCCACCGCTTCCCCTGCACCAGCCAGCAACGAAACTGCCCAAATTCCACAACAAACAACTCCCCAAACAACAATAAGCCCTACGGCAACGCCATCTCCCACAGCAACACCATCTCCCACAGCAACACCATCTCCCACCCCATCTCCCACTGGCACCCAGAGGAATACCACAGGTGGTGGCCCATATTATGATGATGAAGAGGAGCCAGTGCGGGCGTTGTGGTGATATTTTCTGGCAAAGCTTCAGGAGTATGTTGCTTCAGACGCAATTAATCGCGGCTGAAGCAATTGATATTGAAGATTCTAGGCGCTATTTTTAACAAAGGCACCTTTACACAATTTGCGATCGCGCTCAACTGCACCCTCTTCAAAGCAAGAGCCACTAAGTTTAACTAATAGCAATGTGCGTTCTTACTCGGCAGTAGAGCTGGGGGGTATCCCATCTAGCGCTGCATTATTACCCTTGTGCTATCGTACCTTTTATACTTTTTATACTTTTTCTGCACCCGAACATCAGGCAATGGGGGACGGGCGAAACGAGAAGACAGTCGCCCTGCTGTTTGGAAGATTATGCCGTTTTCTGAACAAGTCATGAACAAGTAAAAATCTCCTTGTTCATTTAAACTGGTCTGCAAACCTACAAACAAAAACTTACAAATGAAAGCAATTCAATTTTTAAATATGGAAATAGTGATGTTTTGCGCCTAGAAGATATCTCTCTACCAGAGCCGAAATCAGAGGAAGTTTTAATTAAAATTCACGCTTGCCGAGTAAATGCTGATACTTTAGTGCCGAAGAACCAATACATTTTCACTCCTAGCTTACCTTTCATACCTGGTTTTGAAGTACCAGGCACAATTGAGAAGTTGGGAACTGAAGTTACAGGTTTCTCTATAGGGCAACGAGTGGTAGCTTTTATCTCTAATGGTGGCTACGCTGAATATGCAACTGCACAGCAGAATTGAACGGCAATTTTGCCAGAAGAAATCGAATTTGTTTCAGGAGCCGCAATTCAAATACATGGGTTGACAGCATTTCATATGCTGAAAACAGTAGCTCAGCTGAAGCCCGGACAAAGTGTACTGGTTAATGCAGCGGCAGGGGGTGTAGGAAGTGTAGCCGTGCAGCTAGCGAAAATATTCGGTGCTAGTCAGATAGTTGCAACAGCAGGCTCATCTGACTAGCTGGAATTTGCCCAATATTTAGGCGCTAATACATTGGTAAATTATCGGGAACCAGACTGGCATGAACAGGTATTGCGTGCTACTGGCGGCAAAGGCGTTGACGTGATTCTTGAAGCAGTGGGAGGCGAAATCTTTCTCAAAAGTTTAGAATGTTTGGCTAACTTTGGTAAGTTAATTGTATACGGTTCCTCCAGCGGTAGTAGTGTTTTCGACCCAACAATTTTACTCACTAAAAATCAAACTGTTATTGGCTTTGGCTTGTACGGTTTTTTGGAAAATACTTTATATACTGAATCCTTGAATACGTTGTTTGGATATATCAAACAGGGAAAACTGAATGTACAGATAAGTAGTAGGTTTCCATTAGCAGAAGCCAGCAAAGTGCATCATTTAATTGCAAGCCGCAGCAGTCAAGGAAAATTAATCTTGCAACCTTAGAGAATCGCTAGGTTGCTAATATCTAGCCAGCCTGAATAAATTTAGGATTATCTCATTTTTCCACAAACATTAGATGGCAGGTAAATTATCCAGGTAAGCACAGTTAAGTTGGAGCGCCTGATTGAAATTTTCTGTTGCACTCACTTTTATTATGGATCTCCAGCCTACGCAGGTTTCGGCTTTTTAGCTTCTCGTGAACAGTATTAATTGCTTAATCGTATAGGGGTGTACGATGTGTGCAGCTTTTTACAATATCCGTAAGGCAGACAACTTATCTGGGGTAAGCAGGCTAAAAAAGGAGCGGTACGCGATTAATTAGGGAAGCATCGCACTTTTGTAAAAATGTCCGACGACTAAAGTCACGGCTAAACAAACAAAGCCTGCCAACGCAAACGCTTTGTTTGTTTAGCCGCAGGCTTCTAGCCTGTTCGCTTATATTTGCAAAAATGGGATGCTCCCATTAATTAGTGCGATTGCCCCACATTAAGGAAAATTACTGAGATTATTTGTACTGTCAGTAATGAATATCAATACATTTACTGTCAGTGAAATTTCTGATGACATTAACTCTAATACAAAGTAATTATAAAGATACGGGCAATCTAAAACTACATAAGTTTAAGAGACTGTGTGGAAATTTTGACTAAACCTTGAAGTTTGCTCGTTGTCAAATTCCGGGTCCTATTGTCAGGGTAAATAATGCAAATACTAGAGCGCACCTTACCTCCAGCAGAAGAAATTGTTCGCCTTTACGAACAGCAAACTCTTGCGGAACACCCGATTTTCCAAAGGCTTAAGCAAGAACCAGTCAATCTTACTGCGATTTGGATCTTCACCACGAATATGAATGTAGAAGGGGGAGTATCCAAAAATTTCGTGCGTTGGCTTGCAAATTTGGCTGCTCGGATAGATGACAATTATATGCGTAGTATCATTGCCAAACAGTTGAACGAAGAACTTGGCGAAGGAGACTTTTCTCGCATTCACAGCGTGATGCTACAGCGTATGGTTGATGGTCTGGAACCTTGGCGTTTAGCTGATTATACTGAAGAACTTCTGGCACCTGGTCGCGAATTCGGTCAACGCGGTGAAAAGCTTTTCTTCATCCAAGATCCTTACGAAGGACTTGGGGGGTTTATTGCTAGTGAAGTCAGCGCACTGCAAATTGACCAATGTTTGGGACAGGAAATTCGTAGACAAAATGCGATCGCATCTGAGAAACTGACTTGGATTACCCTCCACGAAGAACTTGAAGTCGATCATGTTGGAGAAGTTGTTGAACTTGCTCGTTTAGTACCGACTTCCGGAGAAAAGTTAGAAGCTGTATGGCGAGGCGCACAAGAGATGCGTGATGCAATCATAGCTTTCTTGGATGGACTTTACCGCGTTTCTTTTTCTTAAATTCCATTTACACAATTTTATAATTCAGTAGTAATACTGAGAGAAGGGGAAGCGATTGCATTGCTTCCTATTTTTTATGCAATTTATAAAATTATTCTTTGAGATGGCGATCGCGCTCTTCATTTTGGGAATTCTAAATAAAGACCTAACTTGAGGAATTAAATAGTGAATGGTGCGGAAATTTTTCCACAGGCAGCTTCCAGAAGCTAGTAATATTTATCTTGCCAAAAAAGATATATTTCGATATAATAATGCACTAATATCCAGACCTTCGTAATTTTAGAGTGCCACATTCATAGGCTATATAAAATATAGCCGCCCCAAATTTTTGTACGTTGATGGCATGACAATAAATATGATTCTGTCACTTGTTTATCGAAACAAGTTAAGTCCAATGGGTGAGTAAGCGATCGCTTAACTTCCATAATAATAATTGCATCTTTTTTATTAGCAATAAAAACAGATTTTAATTAATATTTGCAGTGTCAAGTGAGACAAAATAGTTCCAACTGATAACAAAAGCTGAGCTGGAGTTCCTAATGACAAATCTTACAAATGAGCTATTGCACCATAAAAAATTAGAAGGTGAAATTATAGCACCCAAAGAAAGGGAACCATTATCACCTGAAGACAAAGAGCGTTTGGAGCTGGCTGTTCTAGGATCTAACGATGGAGTGTGGGACTGGAATCTCGAAACCAACCAAGTCTTTTTTTCAGATTCTTGGAAAAGTATGCTTGGCTTCTTGGAACATGAATTTCCCAATAACTTTGACGAGTGGAAAAAAAGCCTGCATCCCGACGATTGCGAACGGGTATTAGCCACCCTCCAAGCCCATTTTGATGGAATAAATCCCTATTACGAATCAGAACACCGCTTACGACACAAGGATGGCTCTTATCGGTGGGTTATTTCTCGCGGTAGCTTGTTTCGAGATGCACTCGGAAAGCCTTATCGTATAGCTGGTTTGAATACTGAAATCACTAGCCGTAAGCATTCGGAGCAAGCACTGCGGGAAAGCCAAAAGCAGCTACAAGATATTATCGATAACTCCACAGCAGTTATCTACGTCAAGGACACTGAAGGCAAATATACTCTAATCAACCGCCGATTTGAAACCTTATTCAACATTACCAAAGAGGAGATAAAAGGCAAGACTGACTACAATCTAATTGACAAAGAGGCAGCTGATATAGTTACAGCAAACGATCAACAAGTATTGAAAGCCGGAGTTGAAATTTCTAGAGAAGAGAATGTTCTTTACGAAGACGGCTTACACACCTATGTTTCCCTGAAGTTTCCCCTGTATGATTGTGTTGGTTTTGCATATGCAGTCTGCGGTATTTCTACTGATATTACTGAGCGCAAACTTGCTGAAGAAGCAGTGCAAAAATCCGAAAACCAGTTGAGAGAAAAAACAAACCAGCTGGAACAAACCTTGCAAAAATTGCAACATACACAAGGCCAATTAATTCAAACTGAAAAAATGTCCAGTTTGGGCCAATTGGTTGCTGGTGTGGCCCATGAAGTTAACAATCCTGTCAACTTCATCTACGGTAATTTGGTTCACGCCAATCAATATGCTCAAGATTTGCTAAACCTCCTGCAACTGTATGCCAAGCACTATCCCCATCCTGTTCCTGAGATTCAAGACGAAATTGAAATTATCGACCTTGAATTTCTCATGGAAGATTTACCCAAGATGTTGTCTTCGATGAAAATGGGAGCTGACCGCATTCGCCAAATTGTTCTATCTCTACGCAACTTTTCCCGCTTGGATGAAGCGGAAATGAAGATAGTTGACATTCACGAAGGATTAGATAGCACTTTATTAATTTTGCAGAATCGGCTGAAAGAGAAAGCCGGACATCCGGCGATTCAAGTAATTAAAGAGTATGGCAATTTGCCTAGCATAGATTGTTATGCTGGACAGATGAACCAGGTATTTATGAATATTCTCAATAATGCGATTGATGCTGTGGAAGCGTCAGTTGTCTGTTGTCAGTCCTCCAGCAAGGAACTACGGACAACAGACAACAGACAACCGCCTACTATCTGGATTCAGACTGAGGTTTTGAACGCTGAACGTGTGGTGATAAAAATAAAAGACAATGGGCTAGGAATGACGGAAGATGTTAAAAACCGTCTTTTTGACCCTTTCTTCACGACTAAGCCAGTTGGTCAAGGTACAGGTTTGGGACTATCTATCAGCTACCAAATTGTTATTGAAAAGCATGGTGGAGTGTTGAAGTGTTTTTCAGAACCAGAGCAAGGAACTGAGTTTTGGATTGAAATTCCAGTTCGATGCTCTCATTAACTTTTTGATAATTCATGACGATAAAATATCAAAAACTTGATTTCAATTTTGCATCCACAAGCGATTGAAGATGCCACAGCAATGTTTCCAACTCGGATGCTGTGTCAGCCGCTTCCTGAATCTGTTTCTGGAAAGCTAGTTGTTCCAGCTTTTCTGCACAAAGCCGCATCTGTTTTACGCCGACGTTAGCGCTGGCACCTTTGATGTGGTGGGCTTCTTGCTGAATGCTGGTAAAGTCATTAATAGCGATCGCTCTTTTCCCGATCTCTATATGACTCTGAACTTCCTCAACGAACATTTGCAAAAGTTCCATCTCAAACTCGTCGCTACCCTCAGAGAGATGATGCAAATGCTCCCAGTCAATTAAATTTGGCAAATTTTCACTTTTTTCAGGTGTGACAACATCCGCATTGCTGGGATTTACCTTCTGAAAAATCTCTTGTTTCCAATGCTCAAGCCGTCCGGCTAACTGTTCCCGCGATACAGGCTTGCTGAGATAGTCATCCATCCCAGCATTGAGACACCGTTCTCGGTCTTGCTTCATCGCGTTAGCCGTCAGAGCAATGATCGCAGTGCGGCGAAAACCATTTTGTTGCCGCCGCCGAATCTCTCGCGTTGCCTCATAACCGTCAAGGACGGGCATTTGGCAGTCCATCAAAATTAAGTCGTAGGGAATTTTTTCTAATAAATCCAAGACTTCTTGACCATTGGCAGCGACATCGGCTTCGTAACCTAAAGTTCCTAGCTGCTTGAGTGCCACTTTTTGATTAATCAGATTGTCTTCAGCTAGGAGAATTCTTAATTTTTTCTCTGTTGTCCCTTGTTTGTTGTTCGTTGGTAGAGACGCACTACTGTGCGCCCCTATTGCCAGTTGTTTATGGTCTGTTGTAGAAAAGTCCGGAGTTTTTAGTGCTTGGTCATTAGCTAATAACTGTGTAGCCGCGACCTCTTGCTTCCCTAAGATGTTTAGGATGATATCTAATAAGCGAGATGGCTTGACTGGCTTAATTAAATGAGCGGCAAATCCTGCCTTTGTTGCCCGTTGTGCCTCTCCCCGCCCGTCAGCGGAAGTCAGCATAATTAAAGGTAATTTAGCGAAGGTGGGATTTGCTTTGATTCGTTCTCCTAAGGTGATGCCGTCAATTACAGGCATCTGCATATCAATCACCGCAACGTCGTAGGGCATTCCCCATTCCACAGACTCTTGCAAAGCTTTGATGGCGGTAGCTGCACCATCCGCCTCATCTACTTGCATACCCCAGTTCGCTGCTTGGGAGCGAACAACTTTGCGGTTAGTGGCATTGTCATCCACGACTAACAGCCGGCGCCCCATAAGACTTGTAGGAGATGGAAGGGTTGCGATTGGTTTACTCTGGGTTGTGAAGGGAATGGTAAACCAAAACTTGCTGCCTCCTCCAGGCTGACTCTCAACGCCAATTTCTCCTCCCATGAGGGTAACAAGCTGTTTGCAAATGGCTAACCCCAAGCCAGTACCGCCATACTTGCGGGTGGCGGAGGAGTCTACCTGAGAAAAGGGTTGAAATAGTTCGTTCTGGTCTTCTGTTGCAATGCCAATTCCGGTATCGGTTACAGAAAAGCGGATGGTGGCTGAGGTGGGGGCTTCTGATTGGAGTTCTGCCCGCACGACTATTTCCCCGATGCTGGTAAACTTAATGCTGTTGCCAATCAGGTTGGTGAGAATTTGCCGCAGACGACCGACATCGCCCTGAAGTTGGGTGGGAACATTGCGGTAGATTAAGGCGGCAATTTCCAACTCCTTAGCATGGGCTTGGGGAGCGAGTAAGTCTAATACTTCTTCGACACAGGTGGAAAGGTCAAAGTCTAAAACTTCAAGATCCATCTCGCCAGCCTCCAGTTTAGACAAGTCCAAAATTTCATTAATTAAGCACAAAAGCGCATCTCCGCTGATGCGAATCGTTTCCACAAAATCTTTTTGTTCTGGGTTCAAGGGAGTTTCTAAAAGCAGTCCGGTCATTCCCAGGACGGCGTTCATGGGGGTGCGGATTTCGTGGCTCATATTTGCCAAAAAGGTACTTTTGGCATGACTTGCTAATTCGGCTTGCCGACGGGCGATTTCTAGCTCTTGACGTTGGCGGGTTTCTTCTTCTAAGAGTTGGGACTGAGCTAGGGCAATGCTAAGTTGGTCGGCTAGTTGTTGCAAAAGATCAATTTCAAAGCTAGACCATTTTCGGGGGCGGGCGCACTGGTGGGCAATTAGCAGTCCCCAGAGTTCATCTTTTTGCAAGATGGGTACGACAAGATTGGCTTTGACTTGAAATTTTTGCAGTAGTTCGAGATGGCAAGGTTGAATGTCAGAATCTTCTAGGTCTGCGATCGCGCGAATTCTTCCCTGACGGTATAAAGGGTAGTAATCTGCTTGAAAGCAATTGTCGGCGATATCTTGCCCCAAGATCGCAGAGCAGCCAGCAACTACGTCCTCGGTTACGACTTTTCCAGTTTTATCTGCCCAAATCCGATAAATCACTACTCGGTCGGCTTGCAGGCATTTTCGCACTTCGCTGACTGTGGTTTGGAGAATTTCTTC
This sequence comes from Trichocoleus sp. FACHB-6, assembly GCF_014695815.1. Classification (NCBI taxonomy): domain Bacteria; kingdom Bacillati; phylum Cyanobacteriota; class Cyanophyceae; order Leptolyngbyales; family Trichocoleusaceae; genus Trichocoleus; species Trichocoleus sp. FACHB-6. The sequence goes on along the minus strand of NZ_JACJOY010000102.1, from coordinate 15,009 downwards.
TAGTTGTAAGGACTGGCGGATTTTTAGGGTGATTTCGGCGAAGATTTGACTTCGCAAATTCTGCCGCTTGACTTCTTCTTGTGCTTGTTTGCGCTCTATCCACAGTGCAATCTCGTCGGCGGCAAATTCCAAGGCTTTGAGAACAAATTCGCTGAGCGGTTGGCGGGCAAACATTGCCAGCACGCCCACTAAAGTTCCTGTGACTATGAGGGGATATCCAGCAAAGGCGACTATTCCCTCCCGAATTGCCCAATCTTTATCGCCTAAAAGAGGGTCGTGAATGACGTAATTTGTCAAGTAGGGTTTGCCACTTTTAGCGATCGCGCCTATTTGTGATTTGCCAACAATAACACGGCTAGAGAAACTATCAATTTGTACGTCTATCCCAGCACTGGCTTGCAGTTTCAGAACATTTTCTTCCCGGTTCAGTGTCCAGATCCGAGCTGAGGCTGCATCCAGATGCTGTACCATTGCTTCGCTAGATCGCTGCAAAATGCCTGCCAACGTGTCGCTCTGGGCGAGGGCAGAATCGATATCAGCCCGAAAGTTGGCAAGCCGGGCGCTTAGAGCCAGTGATTCTTCTTGGCGCTTTCTCTCGCTGACGTCTCGCGTCACTTTGGAGAAGCCGCACACAAGTCCTGCTTGATCGTGTACTGGGGTGACTACAACATTTGCCCAAAACCGCGTTCTATCTTTCCGGATGCGCCAGCCTTCTGCTTCAAAACGACCGTTGGCGATCGCTATCTCTAATTCTTGTTGTACTTTACTTTGCTGGTTTTCTCCAGGCTCATAAAGAAAACTAACGTGCTTACCAATGGCTTCTTCTGCGCTAAAACCACTAATACGTTCTGCTCCCGCATTCCAACTGACGATGTGTCCGGTGGTGTCGAGCATATAAATTGCGTAATCTTTAACTCCATCTACCAATAACCGGAAAGACTCTTCGCTTTTTCGCAACTTGTCCTGCGACTGCTTGCGCTCAGTAATATTGGTATGGGAACCCGCCATACGGGAGGGTTTGCCGTTGGCATCTCTTAGCAATAATGCACGAGCTAGAATCCAGCGATAGGTGCCATCTTTATGCAGCAAGCGGTGTTCTAATTCGTAATATGGTGTTAAGCCCTCGAAATGAGCTTGAATGGTTGCAAGAGCGCGATCGCGATCTTCTGGGTGCAGGCGTGCTTCCCACTCAGAAAAATTATTTTCGATTTCATGCTCTGCAAAACCCAGCATACTTTTCCAAGCCGGCGAGAAATAAACTTGATTAGTTTCAATATCCCAATCCCATAATCCGTCTCTGGAACCTTGGACTGATACCTCGTAGCGTTCCTTACTCTTACGCAACTGCTGCTGTAGCTGTACCAAATCGCGATTATTTCGCCGCAAGTTTATCTGCGTCATTACTTGGCGACCCAGCGCTTCTAATGCCAGCCTCTGTTCGGGACTCAAATCTCGCGGTACAGAGTCTATTACACATAAGGTTCCTATTGGCAATCCCTCTGGTGTTGTCAAATTAGTACCCGCGTAAAATCTGATGTTGGGGTCGTTGGTCACTAGGGGATTATCAGCAAACCGCGAGTCGCGGGTTGCATCCTGAATCACGAATAGTTCGGTTTGCAGGATGGCATGGGCGCAAAATGCAATATCGCGGGAAGTTTCTGGTGCTGCTAGACCAACTTTTGATTTAAACCACTGCCTATCTGTATCCACCAAGCTAACTACAGCAATTGGTGTGCCGCAGATGTATGCCGCTAACCGTGTCAGATCGTCAAATGCTTGTTCTGCCTCTGTGTCGAGGATTTCATACTCCCGCAGCGCTTCTATCCGTTCTTGTTCGTTATCTGGTAAAGGTGCTTTCATTTCTCTTGCTCTGATGATGGCATCTTCATTTGTACTGGTGTAGTGAAAACGCGCGATATTATAAAGTTACTGAAATAAAGAGCGACCGCCCTCAGAAAAGCTACGTAATAGCACCTTCAAGCGGGCTGTTTCCTATTTTTTAGCTCCTAATCTCCCATAAAAATACCTAATAAACGGAAACTTCTATCTTAAAATTTGGGGCGCTTGAGTTTGGCGGTCTGATTGGGGAGAGTTCTTGGCAGGGGGTGAGACTCCGAGAAAAGAGATTTTCATGTTTTGTTGTGCGCGATCGCGTTTGGGTGTCTATCTTGATGCTGAGTCCAGTGTCAATAAGGAAGCACTTATGTTGCTTTACAAGAAGAGGGATAATACCATTTGCTGTGATGCGTGCAACACTTCAATTTCTGAAACTAGCTACTGGTAACACTTTCAAAATCTAAAATCATCGGAGTTTAAGAAACTCCTTCGCCGGGAGCAAAATCTAAAATCCAAAATGGTATAAGGGCAAAGAGTGTTCTTATGCTCTTCCATCCTTTGTTGCCAGCAAAGTTCATGGGCATCTTACTTTTAATTTATATAAAAATAGTGTAAATGTAGGTGCCATAGAAATTTATTCTAAAAATTAATTTTTTTGCCATGCTAGTAAAGAAACGTTAGATGCCAAGTTTCTACACGCGGAGCAAAAACAGGTAAGTTAATAAATTAACCACAATAATAAATATTAAAGTCTGCTAGTTTATGTAAAATATTATACAGGCCCTATCGGGATATTGCCCATATCAAGAGTTAAATTCTTAAACATTTATATGACAAAGCATACAGCCATAAAAATTCTGTTAGTAGAAGATAGCCTTGTGAGCCGAAAGGTTGTCCTAAAACAGTTAAAAAAGTTAGGCTATGAAGCCAATGTAGCCGCGAATGGTCAAGAGGCCTTATGGATGATCTCACAAGTTAATTATGAGCTTGTACTAATCGATTGTCAGATGCCAGTGCTAGACGGTTATGAAACGACTAAAAGAATTCGTCATTTAGAAGGTGCGAAGCGAAAGATAATTGCGATCGCGATGACTGCGAATGGAACGACAGCCAACCGAAAAAAATGTCTGAGTGTTGGCATGGATGATTGCCTGATTAAGCCTGTTAGTGAGGAAGAATTAGCCGCTAAGTTAGAAACTTGGATCGAGGTAATTTTAAAAAATAACCAAGAGTTGGCATTCCAATTACCACCAATTAAAGATATCCCTACAGCTGCGATCGTCACAGATGAGTCAAACGCAAATCTGTTGGTAGATTTAAACCGATTAAACGATATAGCTCTTGGCGATAGGGTATTGCAGAGAGAAATATTACAAGCCTTTGTGCAAGACACCCAAGATAATTTAGTAACTGTAAAAACAGCAATATTTGCCAATGATTTTGTAACTATAGCGCATAAGGCTCATCAAATTAGGGGTGCCAGTGCGAATGTAGGTGTCAAACATCTGCAATTTCTAGCCGGACAGTTAGAACTTCAAGCTCAACAAGAAATGCCAGAGGCAGCTAGTCAGTTATTGCACAAAATAGAAAATTATTTGCAACGTATCCAATCTTTTTTGGATAAAATAATTGAGTGCGAAAATATGGATACTGAAACTCCATTAATTATTTCTGCCGATAAAACTGTAAGGATGCAGGTCGGCTCTATGGCAAGAATTTTAATTATTGATGACGATCCGAGCGTTCGATTAGTAATAAAGAATTCTCTTCAGCTCATGGGCCATGAGGTCACGGTAGCCAGTGATGGTGAAGAGGGATTAATGAAAGCACACTCAGAACGCCCTCATCTAATTATCTGCGATTGGATGATGCCAGTAATAAATGGACTGGAAGTGTGTCGCCAGGTCAAATCCGATCCAGAACTATCGCTGGCATTTTTTATTTTACTAACGATTCGTGGCGATATAAAAGACAGAGTTGAGGGTTTAGATACAGGAGCAGATGAGTATCTACCAAAGCCGATTGATATGAGTGAATTGCGGGCAAGAGTGGGAGCTGGATTGCGGTTGCAACGGTTAACGCAAGAATTGAGCGAAACTAATCAGGCACTCAGACAAGTGAATCAGCAACTGACGGCGCGGACTGAATTATTAGAATCTCTCTCTTTGACAGATCAGCTAACGGGTGTGTTGAATCGTCGCGCAATGGATCAAGCATTGCCTCATATGCTGCGACAGGTAGGCAACCGCGATGCCAATACTCGCTATCGCTATTTGTGTTTATTTCTGCTCGATGTAGATCATTTTAAGCGAATTAATGATACTTATGGTCACACGGTGGGAGACTGTGTGCTGCAAGCGATCGCTGCAAGATTGCAGTCTTCTTCCCGCCCTTCAAGTTTGCTGTATCGCTATGGTGGCGAAGAGTTTGTCTGCATTACGCTGGGTTTAAGTATGCAAGCTGCTTTAGAATATGGCGAATCTTTGCGCGGATGTGTAGCTAACGCTCCCTTCAAAATTTCTGACGACCTAGTTTTATCAATTACTATCAGTATCGGCGGCGCGATCGCCAGCGCCGTAAATTTAGTTGACTCTAAAGAACTATTACATCAAGCGGATCAAGCGCTTTATAAAGCTAAACATGAAGGTAGAAATTGCCTGAGAATATTTTCAGCATGGGAAAATATTTTTGAATTAGACCATATTTAAAGGGTACTCTGGGCGTTATCCTGTCCATTCGCTACTAAGCACCCATAAACCTCACTCCACCAAGAAACGAGCGAAATAAAACTGTTAACAAATAGTGCGAATTTCAGTGTCACCGCACTAAATGATACCTATAATTAAGACACTAATCTCTAATTATAATAGAACAGGATAAATACTAATGTTGAGTAAATTCAAGCTCGGCACCAAGTTTACCTTATTTCTAACCCTGGTTTTTATCTGTAGAGTTGTCGTTAGTGGGGTTGTTTTATCCAAGGCACTTGAGTAGGGAGCCGAACAAGAGATTGCTTCTAAAGGTGTAGCTCTCATGGAGACATGGAACTGACTAAGAGACTATACAAACACTCAAATCAGTCCTGTGTTAGCGAAACCCATCAAACCTTTGCTAAAGTTGGGTTTCGTCCCTAAACCCAACCTACATTACATCGTTAGTTTAATTAAGTTGACCTACTTATTTGCATGATGCTAGCAGGAAAAAACGGAGATATTCCATGACTGCACCAATTCAAATTCTGACTAAAGAAGAGATTATTTACCCAGACAGCGATGGTCAACCGATGGCTGACAATACTAAACAGTTTGATTATATTGTGAAAATTAAACTTGGGATAGATGCTTTATTTAAAGACGATAAAAGTATTTTTGTAGCAGGCGATTTGCTCTGGTATCCAGTTGAGGGAGATAATAAAATTCGCCAAGCACCTGATGTGATGATAGTGTTTGGTAGACCCAAGGGCGATCGCGGTTCTTATAGACAGTGGTTAGAGGATAATATTCCCCCTCAAGTTGTCTTTGAGATCCTTTCCCCTGGGAATCGCAAAGCAGAAATGCTGAGGAAGTTCAGGTTTTACGAACGCTATGGAGTTGAAGAATATTATATCTATGACCCGGATGACGGCGATTTAGCTGGTTGGTTGCGTTCTGATGAAGGATTCGATGAGATTGAGCCAATAGTGGGTTGGGTGAGTCCTCGTTTAGGGATACGCTTTGAAATTGAGTCAGGTGCGTTAGAACTCTATCGTTCCGATGGACAGAAATTTTTGTCTTATGTGGAATTAGAAACGCAAAGAGAATTAGCGCAGCAACAAGCTGAAACGGAGAGAAAAGAAAAAGAATTGGCTCAAGCTAGAGTAGAGCAGTTGGCAGAAAGATTGCGCTCAATGGGTATTAATCCTGATGAGGTTTCAGGTTAGCGATCACGTCCTTCCAAAAAATTTGTGGCTCTGGCTACCGCTCAAATTGACAACCAAATGTCTGATGAGCGGCAACCAGAGCCACAATTTAAACTTGCAGGTGCAAGTAATTTAAGAAACTAGCGCCTTACCCTTAGCGTTTGTTGCGATTAGGCACTTTGTTCAGGTAGTCAATACTAAACGCTGACACGCCTTGAGCGTAATTGCGCTTGGTGCTGACTGAAATTGCCATCTCGCGGTACTTGCGGGGGTCGCCTTCTGGTAGTTGCTGATCCTGGTACTTGCGGGTGTAGATTTTCTCCAGCGTAAAGCGCCAGTCGGTCTTGACAGTCCCAGCTGTTTCGCGGAAGTCTTCGCCGTAGCGAGGAGTCACCAAGTTAAAGGGACGACCTTCCATCCGCTTGCGCTGGTAGGGAACGGTGAAATCCCCAAAAGCATCGACATACTCTTGACTGTCAAGCAAGGCATCCACAAAGCCGCTGAAACCCAAGGTAGCAATTTTAATTGACCAAGCGATTTCTTCGTCTTTATTGTAAGCGGCGCGACCTAAGAAGCGCTTCAGGCAGATGTCTACAAGGCGATAGTTATTATTCACCGAGACAACGACGCGGTAAAATGCTTCAGATTTCGCCAATCCTCGGATGAATTCGCGCACATTAATACTGCCATTTTTCAGCAGAGATTCTAACTGAATTTGACGGTTGAATCTGAGGATTTCATGTTCGCTGAAGATTTGCCGATAGCCAGCCCAAATCAAATCTTGCATTTCTGCCGGAGAATTGGCATCTTCCAAGCGATAAATGTAAGGGGTATCTTCGTTAAGATCCGCCTTTCCAAAGCTTTGAACCCGTTGATTTTGCGTTGTTGGTTTGTATTCAAGTAATGGCAGTGCCATTTAAAAATCTCCTGCTTTAAGTAGTTGAGACTTTCTTATTTTCCCGTATCACGACATCTTCTGAGTTATTCAGATATCTGTGTTACCGGACGGGGAAACTCGCGGATGGATTAATTGAAACCCGTGCCTCTTGAGGTTTATTATCCCGCGTCATGTCGGGAATTTTAATGTTAGCCGTATTCACGGTAACATTATTAGTTACAGCTTTCGGCTTGATTGACCGAGCCATTGCCAAGAAGTTGTTGACATCGCCCCACTTGTAGCGATCGCTTTCTTCCTTGTCGCGCCAGTAGTCGGCGTAGCTGGGTGTCACCAAGTTAAAGGGACGGTCTTTGAAGCGACGGCGCTGATAAGGCACTGTATTGTCGCCAAAGTTACTTTGATACTCCTCACTATTTACAAGGGCATCAATAAAGCCGCCTAGCCCTAGAGTCGCAATCTTAATCGACCAAGCAATTTCTTCGTCTTTATTGTAAGGCGCACGCCCCAAGATGCGCTTGAGGCAAATTTCTACGACTCGATAGTTGGAGTTTTTCTCCACAACCAAGCGGTAGAACCCTGGTGTTTTCGCCAAACCGCGGATGAAATCGCGCACTGTAATGGAGCGATTTCTCAGTTGAGATTCCAGGTTTTCCTGACGAAAAGAATTGAGGATTTCGTGTTCGCTGAAAACCTGACGATAAGCTGACCAGATTAATTCTTGAATGTCGGTTTCATCGATGCAGTCTTCAATGCGATAGATGTAAGGAGTGTCTTCATTCGGCACTTCGTAACCCGCTACTCGCTGATTCTGCGAGGAGGGTTTATATGCAAGCAGAGGGATTGCCATAGTTAAATTGTTAGTTGAAGGGTTGCTAATTGAAGTATCGCTAATTGCCATGAACAATTAGCCATTAGCTTCTAGACTTTTGGCGTTTGGTAGAGATAGCGATAGGGTAGCGCTACCTCGGTGCGACCTACAATAGGTTGCGGATTAGCAACTTTCCGGGTCGTGTCTGGAAGTTCCATGTTATTAGCTTGAGAAATCGCCCGATCGCGCGATCGCTGGTAGTTCATTCCGCCGGGAGAAATACTCCGTGCCATTGCTAGGAAAGAATCAGGGATGCCTTGACGAGCCGCTGCTGATTTCATGTCTTTTTGGGGTGCTGCTTGATAGTAGCTACGATTATCTAGGGCAATCAAACGACCGCGCCAGTAATCACTATAGCGGGGGTTTACCAGGTTAAATGGTCGCTCATTATACCGTCGGCGCTGATAAGGTACGATGTCATCGCCGAAGTTTTGGCGGTATTCTTCGCTATCGACAACGGCATCGATAAAACCATGCAATCCCTTGGAAGCAATTACAATTGACCATGCGATCTGCTCATCTTTGCCGTAGGTGGCGCGTCCGAGAAGCCGTTTGAAGCTGATGTCAACTAACCGATAGTTGGAGTTGGTTTCTGCTACTAAGTTTCGGTAAACTTCCGATTTGCCCAGTCCCCGGATAAACTCGCGCACGGAAATGGCGCGATTTCGCAGCTGAGATTCTAGGAAGGATTGACGGTAGCTTTCTAAAATCAAATGTTCGCTGAAGATTTGCCGATAGCCAGCCCAAATTATGGCATCAATATCGGAGTCAGATGTTGCATCTACCAACCGATAAATCTGCGGGTCGTCCTCATCGGGTACTTCGTAACCAGCTACGCGCTGATTCTGGGTTTTGGGTGTAATTTCAAGAAGTGGAATTGACATATTTTTAGTTGTTAGTTGTTACTTGTTAGTTGTTAGCTGTCCGTAGACGTTTGAAGGAGGGAACGTTTAACATTCCAACTCTTCACTGACCAAGGACTAATGACTAATAACTAATTGGTTAGCTAGCTGAACTCTGGCGCGAACAGCTATGTCTGGGTCTTGAGTCATTTCCTCTAGACGTTTTTGGATGGGCTGACGGACTTCTAACTGGGTTGCCAGACCTTGCAAGCCCACAACTGCTGCGTAGCGAATTGCCCAGTCTGGATCTTGAGAGATGGAAAGCAGGGTTGAGAGTGCTAAGAGTTGAGCGGAGGGAATTTGTTCTTGACTTAACTGGTGCCAGTGCAAGTTCCCTAGCCCTTTGGCGGCGGCGCGGCGGACGCTGGGCGCAAAGTCGGTGGCTGCTGCGACTAAGGCATCTAAGGCTCTGGGAGATGCGATCACAGCTAATGCTCGAATCGCGTAAGCCCTGGCTCCGTAGTTGTAATCGTCCAGCTGTTCCAACAACGGCTGCACTGCTGCTTCCCCTATCTGAATCAGCCCTTCAACTGCTGCCACTGCTGCTGTTGGGTTGTTGTAGCCCAAAACGGCAATTAGCGTAGAAATCCCTGCGGTCTGCCGAGTAGCTGCTAAGGCTTGGACTGATGCTACTAAACGTTCGGGGGAATTCGCCTGCTCAATAGCATCGATCAGTTCTTGGGATGAGTCAGTCATTGGTCAGTGGAAGGATTGCTAATTGTCAATTGCTAATAGCTAATGGCTAATTGCTAACTGGTATTAGCTATTAGCCAGTGACTATAACAAAGCGTCCATCAGGGTCATTACCCGGATGGCATCCCTGGATAGCGATCGCGGATCTTCTGGGTCTACAGACGAAGCATTTCCCGTCTGTACCTGTTCCAACAGCCCTTTGAGGGCGATCAGCTTGAAGCTGTTTTCGGTTGCAGCAGACGCGATCGCTTCTGCTGCTGGCAGATAACCTATTGCACCCAAATCTGATAAAATTACCCGGCGCAGTTGCAGATCGCTTTCCTGCAAGGCTTGCACCAGGCGTTCACCATAAACTGGCTCTTTTGTTAACTGGTACATTGCTCTCGCCGCTGCATACTGCACTCGCGCTACGGGATGCTCCAGAAATGGTTGAATCAGGGCTGTTGCTTGGGTAGCTTGCAGCGTTCCCAATGCTTCCATCACTGCTTCCGAAGGTTGCTCTAAATGGGGCCGTCCTGGTACCCGCATGGCGGCAGCTACACCACCGTCGAGCAGTTTCATCAGCGCTGGAACGCAGGACAAATCGCCTAGCATTCCCAAAGACTGTGCGGCAGCTTCCCGAACGTAGAAGTCGGAACACTCCAGACAATGAATCAGTCCTGGTACAGCGCGGCGATCGCCCAGTTTCCCCAGTGCGCGTGCAGCATTGCGGCGGAGGGGGTATCCACCAAGCTCTGTCCGATCTGCTTCATCCTCCAAAGCTGCAATCAAGGCTTCCACAGCAGCAGGCTCATTAACACGGAATTTGCCCAGCCACCAAGCAGCATAATAGCGGAGACTTAAATCTTCATGGTGGAGATTGGCGATCGCCATCTCTACCGTTAGCGGTTCGCTACCAGGCGGATCGGAATACTGCACTCTTGAGTAGACTCCAGCATCGTAGGACAAAGGACAGAGGATTGCTAGATTAAGCTTTATGAGTGGGCTGCTGTGGCTTGGCTTTTCGCTTCACCATTATTTTCCAGTGTCAAAGGCTGAATGCTGACGATTCTGCCACCCATGCGGTTAATCCGCTGCATTTCTTCATTCATCCGGTTGTATGGCACTGTGACGAAAATGCTGCCACTGCGGCGAATGGGATAGCTGAGTTTGTCAGATTCGTATGTCTGACGCATACCCTCAACTTCGTAGCGAAACATACGGTTGCTGGCACCGCTGAGAGTACCGCTACCTAGTGTAGTTTGTCCAAACATTGTTGATATAGCTCCTGTAATTATGGGGGCTGGGGACTGGGGGCTAGGAACTGGGGACTGGGTAAGATTCTTTCAAATTCCCAATCTCCAATCCCTAATTCCCTTTACGCTGGTGACACGTTGACGATTTTGCCACCTTTTTTGGTGATTTCTTGGAGTTTTTGGGATAGCTGCTCGTAAGGCACCAAGAAGGCGTTTGTACTGCGGCGAACTTTCGGGAAGCCTGGAGACAGGATACCAGTTACTTCAATGCGATATACCCGTCCGCTTTCTTCCTGAGTACCGCCGAGAGCTTTTTTCGGAGGTGCATCTTTGGAGAGAGTTCCGTAATTCCAGCCACCTGAACCGCCAGAGGGTTTGACAATTGTGGAAGCTTGGTTGCGGCCTAGTTCGCGGGTGAGGCGGGGTGCTTTTCCTTCTACTTGGGAGCGATCGCTGCTAGCATAACCGCGATACAGGCGGAACATCCGGCTAAAGCCAACGGTTCTCACCCCCGGCTCTACCAAAAATCCCCGGTAATAGGGGACTACGTTGTTGCCAAAATTGGCTTCATACTCGTTGCTGTCGATGATTGAATCAATTTCCGCATCGTACCCTTCATCTTCACAGAGTTGGGTATTCTGGCTTAACTCTGCCTCATCATAAAGAGGACGACCCAACAAATGTTTGAAATTGAGTTCAACAAAGCGTTGATTTGAATTTGGATAGAAAAACTTAGATTTGTATACATCCGACTTAGCGATCGCCCGGATAAACTCCCGGACTGTGATGTTTCCTTGTCGCAGTAAAGATTCTGCTACCGTGAGGCGTTCGGATTTCATCACGTAGTCGTTGCCTAATACCTGACGATAAGCGGCTCGGAACACCGCTTGCAAATCGTCTTCTGTCCAGTCAGGTCGCAGTTCGACTTTTGTATCATCAAATGCAGAAAGACCCAACCGGCCTGCTGCTGCTAGATTTGACGCCACTAAACCGCTCATCTTTTCTCTCCCAACGCAACAATTTTTAAGTTTTTTTTATGGAAAATGAGAAAAACAATGCCCGGAAAAATTAGCAACTGCTAGCCTAACCGCCAACACTCGCTGATTCTTCCGGGCATAGCACCTGAATACTAGCTCAGGGCGTTGATGGCGTAATCGATGTAGGTGTTAGCTTCGTTAGCAGCTTGACCGGAAAGACCGTGATTTGCCTTGATGTGCTTCAGGGCTTCCACATACCAGCTGTTGGACAGCTCGAATGTGCGGTTGATTTCATCCAAACCAGCAATTAGATACTCGTCCATAGGACCAGTACCACCAGCCACACAGCAGTAGGTGACCATGCGCAGGTAGTGACCGATGTCACGAGCGCACTTGGATTTGCCGCGAGAATCAGAAGCGTACTGAGGCCCCTGCATTTGGGTGGTGTAGGGGAACTTTTGGTACACAGCTTGAGCAGCACCGTCGATCAGTTGCTGAGCCTTTTGGGTCAGCGCACGAGCAGCTTCCATGCTAGCGGTGGCACGATCAAAGCGACCGTTAACGGCTTGCAGTTCGGTATTGCCCAGGAAACGACCTTGGGTATCAGCAGCTCCGATCGCTTCGGTGATTGGGGTTTTCATTGTTGATTTATCTCCCTAATGGTTTACAGATTTTTCCAAGAAACGCGATATATCGCGTTATCCCACAGCAAGCTTGCTAGTTGTTATTAAGCAACAGCAGAAGCAGCACGATCGAAGTAGCTGGACACTTCAGACATCAACTGGCTGCAATCGCCTTGGCTGATACCACTGGGGTCGTTGGCGATCTTGATCGCTGCATCCTTCATCTTTTGAACGCCTGCGGCAACCGAACCACCGGGTACACCCAGTGCTTGGTAGGTTTCGCGAAGACCGTTCAAGCAGCGGTCATCCAACACGCTGGAATCACCAGCCAGGGTGGCATAGGTAACGTAGCGCAGGATGATTTCCATATCGCGCAAGCAAGCAGCCATGCGACGGTTGGTGTATGCGTTGCCGCCGGGGGAGATCAGTTGGGGCTGCTCTTCAAACAAAGCACGAGCTGCGTTGGCAACGATGGTGGAAGCGTTGCTGGTGATGCGATTAACGGTATCCAGACGCTTGTTGCCATCTTTGACCATGTTGGTCAGGGCATCCAGTTGCTCGGTGCTCAGGAATTCACCTTTAGAGTCAGCCTGAGAAACCACCTTGGCGAATGCATCTAACATGAACTCAATCTCCTACTGATTTCGTTGAGTGTGATTTTTAAAACACGGTTTTAGTCGATGCGGAAAGGTCAAAATCAGACATCAGCCAAAATACACCTTTCAAGTTGCTCTCTCATCCCGCTTGTCACTTCACACGTGGGCAACAAAACGGTTGTCATGGAAATATGAGAAAAGTTCGTCCTTTTATGAGAGATAGGCTTGCCTTGCTAAATCGGTGTTTTGTTTAACGTTTGTCTTTTATTGATCCCTCCGGTTATTTTTATACAACGCCTTTGGGACTTTGTGTTTTTAAGATTTGTGAATTTATTTCAAGACCAATGAATAAAAGTTCAAATCCTTTATACATAAGGCTTCTAGCTGCTAATTTTTGCCTATGATCCACATATATCGTTACAAAAACCTTAAGTGATTATACTCAAGAGTTATAAAAATACTATCTTTATATTTTTTTAATATTCGCCTATAAACTAGATGGAGTATTCATTCGCACAGAAAAATATCATATTTTCTCTAGAGTCTCTTTGTAAAGATATTTAAATAAAAACCTCTCGGATTTTGAGTTCAGATGCAGCAATCTGTCGCCGCACCACTGGGAAAAAAGTCAAAAATGCCGGGGGAGGGGAAAAAGGTAAAAGGCAATTATGTAAAAAACATAAAATTTAGGTGCGTTACTCAGTAGCGGTGTATTACGGCGGCTGAGTAACTGGCTAAGTAATAGCGCCGCTCACCCACCCCAGAATAAACTAGCCCCAAGAGCAGTTTCGATGAGAAGCATCACTTCATGTTGCTCTTGGGCGACTGCTTGCAATAGGGAGAATAACGCGATCGCGCTATTTGTGGCAATTTCTTTTAGAGAAACCACAACTGTATAACCCAACCCCAACTTTACTGGCTTGCCGAGGCGGTTTTGTCCAATAGCTTTGCAATATATTTTTCTTCAAAAAGAGGCAATTCGCCGCCGGAGAACCTCCAGCAGAGTAGTGAAGCTGCCAGGCAAAGGGGCAGTCACCTCTACTAAATTCCCTGATAGGGGATGTTCCAGCCTGAGTCGCCAAGCGTGCAGTGCTTGACCAGGTAAATTAACTCCCACTGAATGACCAGAACTGTAAACGCGATCGCCAACGATGGGATGACCGATATAGGCGCTGTGAACGCGAATTTGGTGGGTGCGACCAGTTTCCAGTTGGAAAAGCATCAACGTGTAGTTTCCCAGGCGTTCCTGCACCCGCCAGTGAGTCACTGAAGGTCGTCCTCCCTTCTCTTCTGGGACAACAGCCATTTTCTTGCGGTCTACCGGATGACGACCGATGGGTTGGTCAATGGTGCCGCTTTCGGTGCGGGGGGAACCATAGACAACGCCTAAATATTCCCGACGTGCAGTTTTAGCTTTCAGTTGCGCTTGCAGATGTTGGTGCGCTTGGTCGGTTTTGGCAACAACCATCGCCCCGGTGGTATCTTTATCGAGACGGTGGACAATTCCCGGACGCTGCACGCCACCAATTTCCGCGAGGGGACAATGGGATAAAAGGGCGTTGACGAGGGTTCCGGCTTCGTGTCCGGCGGAGGGGTGAACAACTAAACCAGCAGGTTTGTTGATAATAATCAGGGAATCGTCTTCGTAAAGAATATCCAGGGGGATAGCTTCTGCTTCGAGGTCGAGGGGAATAGCTTCTGGAATAGCTAGGGAGATGCGATCGCCTGCTTGCACAGCTGCTTTTTTGGAAGTGCAGACAGTATCGTTAATCTGCACGTTGCCTTCTTCAATCAGCTTTTGGATGCGCGATCGCGATAAATCTGATAATTCTTGGGAAAGATAGCGGTCGATACGGGTATTGGTTTCTTGAACTTCTAAATTAATTTCTGTCACAGTTGCGTTGGATCAATTCCTCTTTCTTGAAGTAAAGCACGTAAAGCTTGTAACTGGGTTTGGGCTTGTGCTGCTCTAGCTTCAGCTTCTTCGGCTCTTTGTCGCTCAATTTCTCGTTGCTGAGCTAGTTCTACAAAACTTGCAAACCGCTGTCCATCAGGATAATAAAGAACGAGTTCGGTGTCAGATAGCTCAAATCTTATTCCCCCTGAGTGGTGACAATGTAGCAAAACTGCTTGGTATTATCTGATATTGGCTGTCCGTTGCTGTCGGGATAGATAATTTCTTCTTTGAGAAGAGATTGCGGCTGTGCAACCATAACTTTCCCTTTGTTGTTGGTATGTTTTGGAATGGATCTTTTTTGAAGCGCGATCGCACTTTAAATCAAACCACTTTAGACGCAAAAAACACTAGACCTCTTGCAAAAGTCGCAGATGGGGTAAGATGAGGACTGAAATTATGCGATCACTCTCCCCTAATCATAAGAATCACTTATCTTATTCAATGCGAGCCTTAGTTCGTAATTGTAAAGTCCCGCTATCAGATTAAACCTTAAACCAAATCTTTTTCGGCGATTTCTATAACGGTC
>NZ_JACJOY010000101.1:0-4246 GCF_014695815.1 Trichocoleus sp. FACHB-6 | reverse complement strand
AATTACTGGGGTAAGCTTTACTCATAACGCTCTCTCAGTGCTGTGTACTACATATTCGCAGCTTACACTGAGTGAGCTTTTTTGCTATCTAACCGACTTTTAAAACATCCTCTTAGAGAATATTTAAAGAATTAGTAAATTCGATACAGATAAGAAGCCAATAAAAGTGATAAAAAATTCTCATAAAAAAACATACATTGTGGTGCGGGGTGAATACAATGAGAAAAAGTAACATGGCTGCTAGTACACTGTCAAGGGAAAATTGATGGGTACAAATTGGGTAGTATTTAAGGTAAAAGTGTTAACCAACCACCACCAAGCTGTCCAATGAGTAAAAAGTATATGGTAAGCCTCACAGCAGAAGAAAAAATGAAGCTGGAACAGTTGACTAAAAAGGGGAAATCGCCAGCCTATAAAATGAACCATGCGCGAATTCTTTTGAAAGCTGATACTAATGCAGTGGATGGTGGGTGGAAAGACAAAGGAATTAGTAAGACAATAGACATTAGCATTCCGACAATTGAACGTGTACGTCGATTATGTGTAGAACAAGGAATAGAAGCAGGGTTAAACCGACCACTATCCCAGAATCGGAAGCATCATAAACTGGATGGAGAACAAAAAGCACATTTGATTGCTCTTGCTTGCAGCCAAGCACCAGAAGGACGAACTCGTTGGACATTACGAATGTTAGCTACTCGCGGGCGTGGAACTGGAAATAGTGGACAACATCTCCCATGAAGCCGTTAGACAAACACTAAAAAAAACGAACTTAAACCTTGGCTCAAGGAATTATGGGTGATTCCACCAGAACCGAATGCAGAATTTTTCTACCACATGGAAGATATCATAGATATATACACTCGTCCCTATGACCTTCTACACCCGGTTGTTTGTTTTGATGAAAGCAACAAATAATTAGTAGGAGAAACTGTAGAACCCTTGCCAATAGCACCTGGACAACCGCAACGCTATGATTACCAATATGAGCGTCACGGGGTATGTAATCTGTTTATGTTTTCTGAACCTTTAGCCGGATGGCGACATATCGAGGTTACTGACCAACGAACTTGCACCAGATTATGCTCAACAGATGAAATATCTTGTGGATGTGAAGTATCCTGACACTAAAACAATTACAGTCATCCAGGACAACCTTAACACTCATCTTCCTTCATCACTTTACCAGGCTTTTGAACCAGTTGAAGCTAAACGAATCCTTGATAAACTGGATTTTCACTATACTCCTAAACATGGCAGTTGGTTGAATATGGCGGAGATTGAACTAAGCGTTTTAGCGAATCAATGTGCAAGACCCGTCGCCTCCCTGTCAAAAAGGCTCTGCAACGAGAGGTGGCGGCTTGGGAAAAACAACGAAATCTAGATTCTCGAAAAATTGATTGGCAATTTACTACCGCTGATGCTCGCAATAAGCTCAAGCGTCTTTACCCATTAATTCAAACTTGACAAACTACTACGCTGTTTTAGCGATTTCTGGCAAGACGCCGGACATCTTGAGAATGATTATATTGAACTAGCAGTCTCCCTAGCCGCTTCTCGCAGCCGCTCCACATCGCGCATCGGCGGTGCACCAAAGAGCTGCTTGTACTCCCGGTTGAAGTGCGAGGCGTCATCATAACCCACATGGTAGGCAGCACTGTTAGCGTCAAGGTTTTGCCCCAGCATCAGACGGCGAGCCTCCTGAAGCCGCAGTTGCTTCTGAAACTGCAAAGGACTCATTGCCGTGACCGACTTGAAGTGATGGTGAAAGCCAGAAACGCTCATGCCAAGCTCTCGTGCGATGCTTTCAATCCGAAGCGGCTGGTTAAAGTCTTTGCGAAGTCGATCGACCGCTTTGGCGATGTGGTGAGTGTAGCCACCTAGAACGGCAATCTGACGCAGCCGATTTCCTTGCGTTCCCATTAGGAGTCGGTAGATAATTTCCCGTTTAATCAGGGGTGCAAGCACATGGGCTTCGGCAGGGGAATCGAGAAGCCTGACAAGCCGCACCACAGCATCCAACAGGTCTGCATCCAACGGACTCACGTCGATCGCTTTTACACTAGCACCCCGTTGCGCTGAGGGATAGCCTGCCTCAACCATAGCTGAGCCAACGAGGGTAGGGTCGAGATCGAGGCGAAGTCCCAGGTAGGGTTTTTCCTGGGTTGCTTCTAGAATTCGGCTGGCAATCGGCAGTTCAACCGTCCCCAGCAGATAGTGCATCGGGTCGTACTGAAAGCGCTCGCTGCCCAGAAGAACTTCTTTGCTACCCTGAGCGATCGCACAAAAGGCAGGAATAGAGACACTATGAAAGCATTCCGAAGGAGACGAGGTGCGATAGAAGTGCAATCCTTTCAGCAGCTCGATCGCTCCATCTTGACGAATCGCTTGGGCAATTCGCTCCCTTAATTCCTCTCGGTTGGCTTGCGCTCGGTCTGCTTCACGCTTTGCCTGAGGGTTATTCATCAACGCTCTATCGGACTTTTCACTCGTTCTTGCAGCGTTCATTTCTGATGTCCGTTCAAATCGATTTATAGACACATCAAGGTCTAGAAAGGGTTTGGCAGCTAAGCCTGTATAAGAATCTAGCGTGGCTTGATCGAAATCGGTGTAAGGCGTGCAGGATTGTACAACCATCTTAGACAATCATCCTATTGCTTGCCTTCCAGGATTCATAGAATGAGGTTAAAGCAATGAAACGTGATTCCTGCTGCTTGTAAGGGTCTGGATTTCTCTTCAAGAGAACACTCAGGTTTGTTTGGTTAAGCGCTTCTTGCGATTGCACGAGAAGCATCATCAAATCCACGGCAGGCATTGGTCGCTATGGTCAAGCTTTGCACGGCTAAACACAAGTATGGAGGAACGGAAATGAAACGGCTCACGATGCCTGTCATGGCATTTTCCTTATTGGCTTTGGGGTTCCCGCAGGCAGGGCATACACAAGTCCCTTCTGGCGATCGCCCACAGACCGTAGAAATCACGCGGAACGGTTTGCAGCTTTCCACTGAAGGATCTGCCGAATATTTCACAGGTTCTGTACGCATCAATCCTCTTTTTCCGGTGCACGAGCCATCACGCGCATCTGGCGCAAGTGTCACCTTCGAGCCTGGTGCCCGAACCGCATGGCACACCCATCCCTTGGGGCAGACCCTAATTGTGACGGATGGATCTGGTTGGGTTCAGCAGTGGGGCGGTCAAATTCAGGAGATTAGACCCGGTGATGTTGTCTGGATTCCACCGAACGTAAAACACTGGTACGGAGCCACAGCAACTACAGCCATGACCCATACTGCGATTCAAGAACAACTTGACGGCACCCCTGTGAACTGGATGGAACAGGTCAGCGACGAACAGTACGAAGGGAGATCCTGATGCTTTCGAGATGGCTTCCCACTAGAAGAAAAAACGGTCAGAAGCGAATGCTGATTTTGGTTCTCGCTTTAGCAATGTCCCTAAGTTCCTCAGCCTGCCATGCCGATAACAGTATCACCAGCAATGCCCCGTCAGAGATACCAACTGAACTATCAACCGAGCAGACAAACAGGATGAAGATCAACATCCAGATCGGAAACAAGGTTGTACCAGCCACGTTGATTGACAGCAAAACCACTCAGGATTTTATTTCCCTGCTGCCATTAACACTGACGCTAAAAGATTACGCAAACACCGAAAAAATTAGTGATTTGCCAAGACGATTATCCACAGAAGATGCACCTCCGGGCAGCGATCCTGCGGTTGGAGATATTGCTTATTACGCTCCCTGGGGGAATTTAGCGATGTATTGCAACGATTTTGGATACTCAAACGGACTCATTATCCTCGGAAAAATTGACGGTGACATCGAGGCATTGAATGTGCCTGGTTCTGTAGAAGTGACGATCGAGTTGCGATCGCAGTAAAGAGGGTACGGAAATGAAACTGCTTGCGACGACTATTGAGCCAAAGTGAACCCGCTAGATAAACCCACACATACGAAGAAATCAATGAAACACCGCGTTCTAATACCAACCCTCTTGATTAGTGCAATCGGCGCAACGGCGGCATTTGCACTCGACAAAACACACGTCTCACGTAAGAAGATATCCCAAGCACTCGCGCAGCAGTCCGCTGTGGTCGAGGGGGCAGACAACTTCTATAGAACCCATTTGACATCTAAGTTTGATATCTAAGAAGGTGCTGCAAGCCTCTTAATCATCAAGCGAATAAAACAAAGATTAACCTTGGCAGTCGCATTAGTTAAAGTTCT
>NZ_JACJOY010000100.1:0-6949 GCF_014695815.1 Trichocoleus sp. FACHB-6 | reverse complement strand
TATTCGTTCTTTCCACAGTCCTCAGAATTTTGCTCTTCTACGGCGCATTGCTCTCAATGCCCTTAACCGAGAACAGACTTACAAACGTAGTCTCAGGCAAAAGAGTAAACGAGACGCTATGGATGATGATTATATGATTCAAGTTCTCAGTTCTTGTTTTCTTGACCCTACCTTAGATTCTTCTGATTCCTTGTGTCAAGCCTGATTAAGATGCTCTTACCCTGCGACGCCCCCGACGAGGATTTATTATCCCGTCAAAAGAGATAAATAAACCTAAGCTATAGAAACCCAATTTTTTAGAAAATCGGGTTTCTATAGCTTAGGGGATTTTTACCTTTAATTAAAGTCACCTACTGCTAGACGCGAAGCTGCACTGGCATCACTAAATAAGTCATTTTCAAACCCCCAAGAGGTGTCAGAATCACAGGACTATTGCCTGTATTCATGTGTATTTGAATTTCCGAGGATTGCAGCGCCTTGAGTCCATCTCTCAGATAAGTGACATTAAAGGCAATTTCTAAACTATTACCCGCTATCTGTGCAGGTAGAGACTCGCGTCCACTACCGACATCCTGGGCTTCGACAGATAGGGAAATTTTCTGGTTGGTGGTGTCTATGGTGAACTTGACGATATTATTTTTTTGGTCGGCTAGCACCGCAATTCGCTCCAAAGAATTGAGCAACTGACGACGATCGATTGTTATTTGTCGCTCAAATTTTTGTGGAATTAGCTGACGATAAGCGGGAAATTGTCCCTCTAAAGTTCGGCTGGTTATACGCTGATCTGCTAACTCAAAAACGACCTGTCCTTGGTCAAGATGGAGAGCGATCGCGCTATCCTTGCCGCTAGAGTCCGCTTCCGCCGACTGGCGCATCCCTAACATCCGTTCCAATTCCCGCAATGCTCTGGCTGGAATGGTTATCTCTCTCTTGTTCGCCTCAGCCGATGATACTGTTGTCTCCTCATCTACTTCGCTCTGGTTACTCGTCTGCACAACTGATAAACGATGACCATCTGTGGCAGCAAATTCAATTGCTTCTTGCTGGAATGTTAGGTGAACTCCTGTTAATACCTGTTTCGTTTCGTCGGGACTGGTGGCGAACAACGAACCCCGCAATCCTTCGATTAAAGCTGCGGCTGGTAAATAAGCCGTTTCGCCATTTTCAATTACTGGCAGTTCTGGAAACTCTTCTGCTCCCATTCCCCGGACTTTATAGCTTCCAGAGGTAGAAGTCAGTGTGGCGATAATGCCTTCGCTGGTCGTTTCTCCGGCCCCTTCATCTTCGAGAGTAATTGTTCCGTCTGGCAAACGGGAAACAATATCGTTTAACAGCTTTGCAGGTAGGGTTAGTATTCCCGCCTCTTCCACTTGTGCCGGAAAGCTTGTTTGAATGCCAAGGCTGAGATCGAATGCCGTCAGGGATACACGTTGAGTCTCTTGATTGGCTTCCAGCTTGACGTTTGCTAAGACAGGATGTGTCGGGCGTGATGGCACTACTCGACCGACGATAGAAAGATTGGTACTGAGATCGTTTTGGGAGCAAACCAGTTTCATAGAAGTTCGATTTTGGAGTTGTTGGGTCAAACACAACAACTCGCTTACTCTTGGCACAGATGCAGATCGTAGCATTCCTGCCCGAAGCAATCCAGTTGAAACTGCAAAAACAGCGATCGCGAATACTAATCCTAAATTAAATTAATTTTAGAAGAGGAGTAGTAGGGGCTGTGGAAAATGTGGAAAACCTTGCTAATTCTTTTGTCTGTATTAGTTTGAGCTATGTCTAGCCTGTGGAAAATTTGTGGAAAAGTAGCAGGGTTTTTCCACACAGTATTTATACTTATTTAAAGTTTTCCCCTACAGTCACGGATTTTTCACTGCTTTACCACAGAGTTTTCCACAGAAAATAGGAGTTTTTCCACAAGCAAATTTTAGCTTAATAAATCTTTACATTTTTTTAGAAAAAATTCAGTTAAGTAAGGTGGGTAACGTCAGCTAGATGGTTAAGATTGATTCTGGTTTCTGCACAGCATATTGATGCGATCGCTTAGTTGACGTAGTGTCTTTGCTACATGGGGATCGGTATTTTGCAACTGAATAATTTTGTCGCAGCTATACATTACCGTCGTGTGATCTTTACCCCCAAATTCCTCACCAATTCTGGGTAAACTAAGATTCGTGTGGTGGCGCATCAAATACATCCCAAGTTGTCGCGCCCAGCTAATTTCTCGTCGTCGAGAATTGCCTTTTAAGTCTTCAATAGAAACATTAAAAGTTTCTGCGATCGCTATCATCACCGCTTCAGGAGAAACTGCTATTTTTTCAGCGGGTGGATTCAAAACTGGCGCAATATTTTCAACCGTCATTGGTAAACCAGAAATTGAAATATAAGCCACAGCCCGAATTAAAGCACCTTCTAGTTCTCGAATGTTTGAAGTATAATTTGTAGCAATATATTCAATTACTACTCTAGGCAAACGCATATTTTCATACTCTGCCTTTTTCTGCAAAATTGCCATTCTGGTTTCTAAATCTGGGCGTTGAATATCTGCAATTAAGCCCATAGAAAAACGAGAACAAAGGCGTTCCTGCAACCGGGGAATTTGATTTGGAGGGCGATCTGAAGCTATAACTACTTGTTTTCCAGCTTCATGTAAAGTGTTAAAAGTATGAAAAAATTCTTCCTGAGTATATTCTTTACCTTCAATAAATTGAATATCATCAACTAATATTACATCCGCAGCTCTGTAATGTTCTCGAAAGCTTTGCATACTGTCTTTACGGATAGCTGCAATCAGGTCATTAGTAAACTGTTCCGTAGATACATAAAATATTTTAGAATCCGGACAAATTTCCAAACGGTAATGACCAATAGCCTGCATTAAGTGAGTTTTGCCTAACCCAACACCGCCGCACAAAAACAGAGGATTAAATTCACGCCCTGGAGATTCAGCTACTGCTAAAGAAGCAGCGTGAGCCATACGATTATTGGAGCCAACAACAAAGCGTGAAAAAACATACTTGGGATTTAATTGTATCGGTCTAGGGCGGTTGCCAGGTAAAATCTCTGGAATACTGGTTTCAATGGGCAAAGACCAGGAAATCTCAGCATCCCCAGTGTTAGAAGTTTGATTTCCTGGGTTCACTGTGATATGAATTTCCACAGGCTTACCCAAAATATCTTGCACGACATCAGCAATGGTTTTGATGTAATATTTTTGCAACCAATTCCGAGCAAAGGGATTAGGAGTGCAAATCACCAAGCAGTTATGTTCCAGCTCCTGGGCGCTGGCGGTTTTGATCCAAGTTTCAAAGGTAGGACGGCTCAGTTGTAGCTGTAGACGCTCCAGTACCTGACTCCAGAGCTGTTCAAGAGAAATATCCACGGCTCACCTCTACCGCTTTGTGCAGAATAGTATTATCCATTCTTGTTGTAGCGATCGCTATTTTGAACCAACAAAAGCCATGACTGAAATCCTGCAAATCGCTCAGCTAGGCAATCCCATACTCCGCCAACAAGCTCAAAATATTGAAAATGTTCGTGATGAGCGGATTCAAAAGCTGATTGACAATCTAATTTCAACCATTGCTCAAGCTAATGGGGTTGGGATTGCAGCACCCCAGGTAGCTCAATCTTATCGCTTGTTCATTGTCGCGTCTCGTCCCAATCCCAGGTATCCTAATGCTCCGGAGATGGAGCCGACTGCTATCCTCAATCCTAGAGTTATTGGTCATTCAGAGGAGGTTGTGAAAGGCTGGGAAGGCTGTCTGAGCATTCCGGGGATTCGTGGGTTAGTTCCCAGATATCGGGAGATAGAGGTAGAGTACACCAGCCGGAATGGCAAATTGCAGCGGCGAGAATTTACAAATTTTGTCGCTCGCATCTTTCAACATGAAAACGATCATCTCGATGGAATTGTATTTTTAGATCGACTGGAAAGTACACGAGATATCATCACTGAGCAGGAGTATCAACAGCAAATTGTTCAACAACCGAGTTAATTGCGGCTGTTGATGTCAAGTTTGCGCGATCGCTTCCTCCTACATTCTTTCTAACACTGGAATCCCCAGCAACGATAATCCCAGCTTCAGAGTTCTAGCAGTTAAATCGCACAGCAATAACCGAGATGTCCGTAGAGGTTCCTCCGCTTTTAGCACGTTACACTGATCGTAAAACTGATTGAACTTCTGGCTTAGTTCAAATAAGTATTGACAAAGACGGTTAGGTAGCAAATCTTGCTCAACATCACTGACGACTTCGCTCAACTGTAATAAATGTTTTGCTAAAGTCAATTCTGCTTCTTCCTGCAAAAGAATTTTGGCATCTGCTCCCAACTGTTGGAAGTCAATATCACCTTTACGGCTAATCCCCTGAATTCGGACATAGGCATAAAGCATATAAGGAGCCGTGTTACCTTGGAGAGCCAGCATTTTGTCGTAACTAAAGACATAATTACTGGTGCGGTTTTGGCTCAAGTCAGCATATTTGACAGCACTGATACCAACAACTTTGGCAGTGTGGGTAATGAATTCTTCGGTTTCTGAGCGTCCTTCTTCCTTGACTCTAGTTTCGAGATCGGTACAAGTACGCGCGATCGCTTCATCCAGCAAATCCCGTAACCGCACTGTTTCCCCAGAACGTGTTTTTAGCTTCTTGTTATCTTCCCCTAGCACCAAACCAAAGGGAACGTGGACAATCTTAAGATTTTCCGGAATCCATCCTGCCCGACGAGCCACCTGAAACACTTGAGCAAAGTGATTCGCCTGTCCAGCATCAGTAACGTAGATAATCCGCTCAGCCTGATCCTGTTCAATCCGGTAGCGTAAAGCCGCCAAGTCGGTTGTAGCGTAATTGTAGCCGCCATCAGTCTTTTGCACAATTAGCGGTAGCGGCTCACCCTCTTTATTAGTAAACCCTTCTAAGAAGACACATTTAGCCCCATTGTCTTCAACTAGCAAATCCAATTTACTCAGGTCTTCTACTACTGAAAGTAACAACGGGTTATAGAAAGATTCACCCCGTTCTATCAACTGAACATCCAGCAGCTTGTAGATAACTTCAAACTCTCGCCGTGACTGTTCGCACAGCAAATTCCATGCCCGTAGAGAGTCTTCAGCACCACCCTGCAACTTTACTACTTCTTGCCGCGCTGTTTCCTGAAACTCTTTATCTTCATCAAACCGCTGTTTTGCTTTCCGGTAAAAAGCTACCAAATCCCCCAAATCCACTGCATTAGCAGTAGTTAAAGCTTCTGGGCAAACTTCCCGCAAATAGGCGATGAGCATCCCAAACTGAGTTCCCCAGTCGCCTACATGGTTCAACCGCAGAACGTCGTGACCACGAAATTCTAAAATTCGGGCGATACAGTCCCCAATAATAGTGGAGCGCAAGTGACCAACGTGCATTTCTTTGGCAATATTGGGGGCGGAAAAATCCACGACTGTTCGCTGAGAATTTTTTGCATTGCTGACACCCAGTCGAGGATCTGCCTGAATCTCACGCAATTGCGCTTTTAAGTATTCTGGTTTTAGGGTGAAATTGATAAAGCCAGGACCAGCTACGACTGGAGGCTGAGACAAATCGCTTACATCTAGATTCTGAACAATTTTTTCTGCGATCGCTCGTGGTGGCTGACCTAACTTTTTAGTTAGAGATAACGGAGCATTCGATTGATAATCGCCAAACTTGGGATTGCTAGCACTTACCAGCATTGGGTCTATTCCAGCATAGTCAGTCCCAAAGGCGGCGATTAAAGCCTGCTCAAATTTAGTTTTCAGTTGTTCAAGAGTCGAGTTCATTAGGGTTTTGCCGAAACCTCAGGCAGTATGCTTGTTTCCTCCATCGTACTAACGTCTATGTTCATACTCAAATCCAACCAAGTTGAGCGAGTAATAGGGGCGCTGCTGGAAATGTAATCTACGCCAGTTTCAGCGACAGCCCGGATGGTTTCTAAAGTAACGTTGCCAGAGGCTTCAATTTTGATCCGCTTGTTGTTCTGGCGAATCATCTGTACTGCTTGCTGCATCATATCCAGGGGCATATTGTCCAGCATGATGATATCCGCACCGTGCTGTAATGCTTCTTGTACTTGTTCTAGAGTTTCGGTTTCAACTTCGATGGTGAGCGGATAGGGGATTCTGGAACTAATTTGAGCGATCGCTTCTGCAATGCCCCCAGCCACAGCGATGTGATTATCCTTAATCATCACACCGTCATCTAGCCCCATGCGGTGGTTAATCGCTCCTCCCACCTGCGTTGCGTATTTTTCAAGTATTCTCAGCCCTGGAGTCGTTTTGCGAGTATCCACCAGTCGCGTCGGCAAATCTGCAATTTGATCAACGTATTTACGAGTAAGCGTAGCAATCCCACTCAGACGCATTCCCAAATTTAGGGCAACTCGTTCTCCTAGAAGTAACGCCTCTAGTTGACCGTGAAGGCGGGCCACCACTTGCCCTCGATGGCATTGCTCCCCCTCCCCAACAATAGGGACAAAGCTTACAGTGTCGCTCAAATGCTGGAACACCCGTGCTGCAATAGGTAATCCTGCAATAATTCCCGACTCCTTAGCAGTCCATTCTGCTTGCCCGACGCGCACTTCGCCGCTTAACAAGCCTTGGGTTGTGCGATCGCCCCGACCGATATCCTCTAATAGCCAGCCGCGTATCAGCGGGTCTAAAACTATTGATGTAGGTAAAGTAGCGATCGCGCTCATAACCCTTGTTTCCTTAACTTCTACAGTCTTCCAAAAATAATTTAGCCCAAATACCTCTCTAGGAGCGACTTCTGAACCACAAAAAGAAATTTTCCCAAACAGTTGACACATTGGGGAGAGAGTGGCTATATTAATAAAGCGGTCGGGAGAGACAAGCGAAAGCGAGACTCAAGCGAGCGAAGAGAACCTAGAAAAAATAATAGTTTGAAAGCCAGAGTAACACAATAACCTCGTCAA